>JBKPMQ010000017.1:0-9113 GCA_046732235.1 Actinomycetota bacterium | reverse complement strand
CTTCACGGTGTTTCCGGAGCAGGTCGCGGCCCAGCGCCTGGCCGGGGCCGACGCGATCCTCGTCATCCTCGCGATGGTGAGCGACGACGAGGCGAGGCGGCTCCTGCAGGCGGCCGAGCTGCTGGGGATGGACGCGCTCGTCGAGACGCACTCGGAGGCCGAGGTCGAGCGGGCGCTCGGGCTCGAGGCGGGCGTGGTCGGCGTGAACGCGCGCGACCTGGATACGCTCGCGGTCGACCGCGAGCGCCAGCTCGAGCTCGTCGGCGCGCTCCCGGAGTCGGTCGTGCGCGTGGCGGAATCGGGCATCTCGTCGCGCGCCGACGTCGAGGCGGCCCGCGACGCGGGCGCCGATGCGGTGCTGGTCGGGACGGCGCTCATGCGCACGCCCGGCCTGCTGGCCGAGCTGGTGGGGGTGGCGCGGTGACGCTGGTCAAGATCTGCGGCCTCACGCGCGAGCAGGACGTCGACGCGGCCGTCGCGGCCGGAGCCGACATGGTCGGCTTCGTGCTGGTCCCCGACACGCCCCGCTACGTCGAGCTCGACCGCGCCACGGCGCTCGCCGCCCGCATCCCGGAGGGCGTGAAGACGGTGGCGGTCGTGACGGACAACGGGGTCAGACCCCGGTTGGAGGGCGAGTTCGATCTGGTGCAGACCTATGACGACCCGAAGGACTTTCGTGACACGATCGTGGCCGTGCGGGGCGAGCCGCCCGCGAGCGTGCCCGACACGGTGCCCCTGATGCTCGACCTGGAGTACGGGTCGCGGCCGGATGCCGAGGCGCTGCACAAGCACTGGGAGCGGGCGGCCCGGGTGCGCGGCCCGGTGATGCTGGGCGGGAGCCTCGACCCCGACAACGTCGCCGCGGCGATCGCCGTCGCCCACCCCTGGGCGGTCGACACGTCCCGCGGCGTCGAGGTCTCGCCCGGCGTGAAGGACCACGACCGCGTGCGGGCGTTCGTGCGCAACGCGAAGGCGGCCTCGTGAGCACGCTCCCCGACGACCGCGGCCGCTTCGGCGCCTACGGCGGCCGGTTCGTGCCCGAGACGGTGATGGGGGCGCTCGACGAGCTCGCCGCGGGCTACCGGGCCGCCACGGCCGACGCCGCGTTCGCCGCCGACGTCGAGCGGCTGGGGCGCGACTACGTCGGCCGGCCGACGCCCCTCTACCTGGCCGAGCGCGCGGGCGAGGAGGTCGGCGCCCGCATCTGGCTGAAGCGCGAGGACCTGAACCACACCGGCGCCCACAAGATCAACAACGCGGTCGGCCAGGCGCTGCTCGCCGTGCGGCTCGGGAAGCGCCGGATCGTGGCCGAGACGGGCGCCGGCCAGCACGGCGTCGCCGCCGCCACGGTGTGCGCGCGCTTCGGTCTGGAGTGCCACGTCTACATGGGCGAGGAGGACATCCGCCGCCAGCATCCCAACGTCGTGCGCATGCACATGCTCGGCGCCGAGGTCATCCCGGTGAGCGCCGGGGCGGGCACGCTCAAGGACGCGATGAACGAGGCCATCCGCGACTGGATCACGAACGTCGAGACGACCCACTACCTGATCGGCTCCGCCGCCGGCCCCCACCCCTATCCCGAGCTCGTGCGCGACCTGCAGTCGGTCATCGGCCGGGAGGCCCGGGCGCAGATCCTCGAGCGCGAGGGGCGCCTGCCCGACGCCGTGTGCGCGTGCGTCGGCGGCGGCTCGAACGCGATCGGCCTCTTCCACCCGTTCGTCGCCGACGAGGGCGTGCGCCTAATCGGAGCCGAGGCGGGGGGCGACAACCGCGGCCACGCCGCCACGCTGTCGAAGGGCCGTGTCTCGGTGCTGCACGGGTCGCGCTCCTACGTGCTCGCCGACGCCGACGGCCAGGTGCTCGAGACGCACTCGATCTCGGCCGGGCTCGACTATCCCGGCGTCGGCCCCGAGCACTCCTACCTGAAGGACTCCGGCCGGGCCGTCTACGAGCCGGTCACCGACGCCGACGCGCTCGCCGCCTTCCACCTCCTATGCCGGCGCGAGGGGATCATCCCCGCGCTCGAGTCGTCCCACGCCCTGGCGCTTGCGCTGCGGTCGGCGAAGCCGGGCGAGGTATGGCTCGTCGGGCTCTCGGGGCGGGGCGACAAGGACGTCGACGCCGTCGAGGCGATCGAGGCTCCGTGAAGCTCTCGCCGCCGGTCGTCTCGATCTACCTGATGGCCGACACCGACACGGCCGACCTGGCCGAGGCGGCGGTCGGCGCCGGCGCCGGCCTGCTCGAGATCGGCATCCCCTATTCCGACCCGCTCGCCGACGGGCAGACCGTGCAGCGCGCGGGCCAGCGGTCGCTCCGCGGCGGGATGACGACGACGCGGGCGCTCGACGTGGTCCGCGACATCCGCGCGCGGGTGGACGTCCCGCTGGTGCCGATGACCTACGCGGCGCCGGTGATGGCCTACGGCGAGCACCGCTTCTGCGCGGACGCCGCCGCCGCGGGTGCCTCCGGCCTGATCGTGCCCGACGTCCCCGCCGACGAGGCGGGCGAGCTCGAGGCCGGCTGCCGCGAGCACGGCCTCGACCTCGTCCCGCTTCTGGCCCCGACATCCGCCGACGACCGCATCGCCCTCGCCTGCGCGCAGGCCGGCGGCTTCGTCTACCTCGTCTCCGTCGCCGGGGTCACCGGCGCCCGCGACCGCCTCTCCGGCCGGGTGACCGAGCTCGCCCGCCGCGTCCGCGCGCACACCGACCTGCCGCTCCTCGTCGGCTTCGGCATCTCGGTGCCGGAGCACGCGATCGCAGCGCTCGAGGCGGGCGCCGACGGGGTCGTGATCGGGTCGAAGGCGATCGAGGTGGCCGAGGCCGGCGGGCCCGACGCGCTGGCGGAGTTCGTCAGTTCGATCGTGACCGCGGTCGCCGCGCCGAGCGCCTCGTAGCGGCCGTTAGAGCCGCCCAATCGCCCGTCGCTACGCTTTGGCGCATGCACATCCTCGTCGTCGAAGACGACCGGCCGCTGGCCCGGATCCTGCGCAAGTCGATCGAGTCGAGCGGCCACACCGTGGACATCGTCGGCGACGGCGACGAGGCGCTGCGGGTCGCACGCACCGGCTCACACGACGCGCTCGTGCTCGACCTGCAGCTGCCGCGGCTCTCCGGGATCGAGGTCTGCCGCCGCCTGCGGGACGACGGGAACGCCGTGCCGATCATCATGCTGACCGCCCGCGGCACGGTCGCCGACCGGATCGAGGGCCTCGACGTCGGCGCCGACGACTACCTGCCGAAGCCGTTCTCGCTGGCCGAGCTCCAGGCCCGGTTGCGGGCGCTCCACCGCCGCGGCAAGGTGGAGCCGGAGCTGCTCCGCTCGGGCTCGCTCGAGCTCGATACGACCGCGCGCGAGCTGCGCGTGAACGGGACGTCCGTCGACCTCACGGGCACCGAGCTCGCCCTGCTCGAGTACCTGATGCGCAACCCCGGCGTCGTGCTCTCCCGCGACCAGCTCCGCGAGCAGGTCTGGGGCGACGGGTTCGAGCCCGCGTCGAACGTCGTCGACATCTACGTGCACTATGTCCGCCGGAAGCTGAAACGGGCGGGCGCCGACCACGATCCCATCCGCACGGTGCGCGGGCTCGGATACAGCTTCCGCCGCGCGGACTAATACCGTTCCCAGGTGTTCACCAGCACCCGCATCCGGCTCACGGCCTGGTACGTGGGAGCGCTGGGGCTGTTCCTGCTCGCGCTGTGCGTGGCGGTGTTCCAGCTCGAGGAGCGCCAGCTGCGCACGAACGTCGACCACGGCCTGCGCGTGACGGCCGAACGCGTCGAGAAGAACGTCAACGCCCGCAGCATCGCGTACGCCCAGGCCGCCGACTACGGCACGTCGTACAACATCTCCTGGAGCGACGGCAGCGGCGCGCCGGCCGACAGCTCCGGGCACCCCTCCAACCGCACCTCGGTGCTGGGCGCGATCCGCCACGGGACCGACCTGCGCACCATCGAACGCGACGGCGTCACGCTGCGCATCTACTCCGTCAGGCTCACCCACACGAACCTCGTGGTGCAGGTGGCGCGCTCGCTCGAGCCGGAGGAGGACGCGCTCCACGGCCTGCTCCGCAACATGCTGTTCGGCGTCGCGGCCTGCGTCGTGCTGGCGGCGGTCGGCGGGTGGTTCGTGGCCGGGAAGTCGCTCGCGCCCGTCGCCGCCGCGTTCGAGCGTCAGCAGACCTTCGTCGCCGATGCGTCACACGAGCTGCGGACCCCGCTCGCCGTGATCCGGGCGAACGCCGAGTTCCTGCAGCAGGAGCAGCCGGCGAGCGAGGAGGCGGCCGAGATCCTAGCCGAGACCGACCGGCTCGCCTCCCTCGTCGACGCGCTGCTCGCGCTCGCCCGCGGCCAGGGCGGGAGCGCGGCCGAGCGCAGCATCGACCTGGGCGAGCTGGTCGCCTCGTCGGCGCAGGCGATGCAACCGCTGGCCGGCGACCGGAAGGTGGCGCTCGACGTCGCGGCGGCCCCCGGCATGGAGGTGCGCGGCCACCCCGACCAGCTGCGCCAGCTCGTCGTCATCCTCGTCGACAACGCCCTGCGCTACACGCCCGAGGGCGGCCGGGTCACCGTCGACGCGCGCCGGGTCGACGGCTCGGCCGTCGTGGCGGTCTCGGACACCGGGATCGGGATCGACGCGGACGCGCTCGAGCACGTGTTCGAGCGCTTCTACCGCGCCGACGAGGCCCGCACCCGCGGGTTCGGCGGCTCCGGCCTCGGGCTCTCGATCGCGGAGCAGCTGGTGACGGGCCACGGCGGCCGCATCTCGGCCGAGAGCACGCCCGGCCGCGGCAGCACGTTCACGGTGACCCTGCCGCTCGGCCCCGGCTGAGCTCGGGGCCGAGCGGAGCCACCCACCTAGGCCGCCTGCGAGGTGACCGGCTCGGCCCGGGCGACGACGATGTCGCCGCTCAGCGACGTCGCGCGCAGCTCCACGTCGGCGTGACCGCCGTCGGGGACCGAGCCGGTGACCGGCAGCTCCGAGCGGACGTCCCCGGATGTGGAGGTGGCGTCGACATAGAGGCTCGCGCCGCGCGCGATCGCGGCCTCGAGGTCGCCCGACATGCTCCGCAGCTGGATCGTCCCGCCCGTCGCCCGCTGGACGCGGACGTCGCCGGACATCGTGTTGACGGTGAGGGCGGTCGCGGTCTCGCGAACGCGGACGTCGCCCGACATCGTGCTGACCCCCGTGTCGCCCGTCATCGTCCCGAGGGCGACGTCGCCGCTCGCGGTCTTCACCGCGGCCCGCCCGTCGGCGGACTCGATGTGGACGTCGCCCGACGCGGTGCGCACGTCCGCGTCGGCGAGGCGCCCGAGCACCTCGATGTCGGCCGACGCCGTCGAGGCGTCCAGCCCCAGGCCGTGCGGGCCGCGAACGCGGATGAGCACCGAGGCGTCGCCGAACCCGGGCACGAGCCGCTTGCGCTTCGGCACCTCGACGATCAGCTCGTGGCCCCCGCCGGACAGGTCGCGCAGCTCCTCGATCAGCGCCTCGACCGCCTCGCGCGATGCGGACGAGCGGTTCATCGGCGTGGCCTTGACGACGGTCTCGGTCGTGTCCGCCGTCTCGATCTCGCAGCGGCCAGCGGGCAGTCGCACCTTGAGCCGGACGCCGTTCGGGGTGTGGTGGGTTGCCATGTTCGGGTCTCCTCGGAGCTCACGCCCGGGCGAAGCCGGACAGGTGGTGGACGGGACGGGGCCGCTGGGTCGCGGGCCCCGGGACGGCGTCGGGAGCGGCCGGCGCGGGGACGACGGCGCCGCGCGGGACGGCGGGGCCGCGCGGATCGAACGGCCGCAGCTTGGCCAGCTCGGACGCGGGCAGCCGCAGGTGGTGCATGGCGCTCATGACCTCTCCTCTCATCCGGACGCGTAGCCGCGGAGCCGGTTCCCGACCCGGCGCTGGCCGACCGCGGCGGTGACGGCGCGGACGAGCCAGGCGTTCATCGAGACGCCGTCGCGGGCGGCGGCGGACTCGGCGTCGGCCTTCAGCCGCTCGGGCAGGCGCAGGGTGATCCGGGCCGAGGAGTCCTCCTCGGCGGCGGGCGGCGCCGGCGCGTCGGCGACGTAGGTGAGCTCGACCTCGCGTCCGGCCAGGCGCACCTCGACGCGGCCTGCCGCCAGCTGCGAGCTGAGCTCCATCGCCGCCTCGGACAGCGCATCGAGCAGCGCCAGGCGCATCGAGGCGTCGAGCGCCGCCGACAGCCTCCCGGCCGCCTCGACGAGCGCCTCGCCCCCCACCGCGGCCGCCGACTCCAGGTCGGCCCGCACGGCGTCCACGAATCGTGTTGTCTCCATGACGTCACTATGACATCATGGATGCTGTCTGTCAAATGTCGGGGTGGCGCACGGAGTCCCCCGGTAGGCTGCGCCGGTGCCGCGGATCGCCAGCCACCTCGACGCCGGCTCCGACGAGTTCCTGCGGAATCGCGAGCACATGCGCGGCCTCGTCGCCGAGCTCGATGCCCACCTCGAGCGGGCCCGCGCCGGGGGCGGCGAGCGCGCGGTCGAGCGCCACCACGCCCGCGCAAAGCTGCTCGCCCGCGAGCGGATCGAGCGCCTCGTCGACCCGGGGGCGGCGTTCCTCGAGCTCTCCCCGCTCGCGGCCCACGGCATGTACGACGGCGAGGCCCCGAGCGCCGGGATCGTGACCGGGATCGGCCCGGTCGCCGGCCGCCCGTGCGTCATCGTGGCCAACGACGCGACGGTGAAGGGCGGGAGCTACTTCCCGATCACCGTGAAGAAGCACCTGCGCGCCCAGGAGATCGCGGCCCAGAACCGGCTGCCGTGCATCTACCTGGCCGACTCCGGCGGCGCGTTTCTGCCGCTCCAGGCCGAGGTCTTTCCCGACCGCGACCACTTCGGCCGGATCTTCTACAACCAGGCCCGCATGTCGGCGGCCGGGATCCCCCAGATCGCCGTCGTCATGGGCTCGTGCACCGCCGGCGGCGCCTACGTGCCGGCGATGAGCGACGAGGCCGTGATCGTCAAGGGCACGGGCACCATCTTCCTGGGCGGCCCGCCGCTCGTGAAGGCGGCGACCGGCGAGGACGTCACCGCCGAGGAGCTGGGCGGCGCCGACGTTCACGCCCGCCGAAGCGGCGTCGTCGACCATCTGGCGAACGACGACGAGCACGCGCTCGCCATCACGCGCGAGATCGTCCGCCACCTCGGCGACCCGACGCCCGAGCCGTGGGACCGGCTGTCGCCGGCCGAGCCGGCCTTCGACCCGGCCGAGCTGCACGGCGCGGTCGGCGCCGACCTGCGGCGGCCGTTCGAGGTGCGCGAGATCATCGCCCGGATTGTGGACGGCTCGCAGATGCAGGAGTGGAAGCCGCTCTACGGCGATACGCTGGTATGCGGCTTCGCCCACCTGATGGGCTACCCGGTAGCGATCCTTGCGAACAACGGCATCCTCTTCTCCGAGTCCGCCCTCAAGGGCGCGCACTTCATCCAGCTGGCCGCGCGGCGGCGCATCCCGCTCGTCTTCCTGCAGAACATCACCGGCTTCATGGTCGGCCGCGAGTACGAGGCCGGCGGGATCGCCAAGGACGGCGCGAAGCTGGTGACCGCGGTAGCGTGTGCCCAGGTGCCCAAGTTCACGGTCGTCATCGGGGGGTCGTTCGGCGCGGGCAATTACGCGATGTGCGGCCGGGCCTACTCGCCGCGGCAGCTGTGGATGTGGCCGAACGCGCGCATCTCGGTGATGGGCGGCGCCCAGGCGGCACGCGTGCTCTCGACCGTCCGCGGCGACATGGACGAGGCCGAGCGCGACGCCTTCGAAGCCCCGATCCTCGAGACGTACGACCGTGAGGGCAGCCCCTACTACTCGACCGCGCGGCTGTGGGACGACGGCGTGATCGACCCGGTCGACACGCGCAAGGTGCTCGCGCTCGGGCTTGCGGCCGCGGCCTGCGGGCCGGTGCCGGACACGACGTTCGGGGTGTTCCGGATGTGAGCGGCGTCCGCCTCGACAGGAACGGCCTCGTGGCCACGATCACGCTCGACCGCCCCGAGGTGCGGAACGCCCTCGACCGCGAGCTGATGATCGAGCTGACCCAGATGGTCTCGGCGCTCTCCTACGACGGGACGCGCGTCATCGTGCTGACCGGCGCCGGCACGGCCTTCTGCGCCGGGGCGGACGTCGAGTGGATGCGCCGGGCGCGCGACCTCGACCACGACGACAACGTGGCCGATGCCGCGGTCGCCCGCAACCTGTTCGAGACGCTCGACGCGTGCCCGCGCGCCGTGATCGCGAAGGTGCACGGGGCCGCCCTCGGCGGCGGCGCCGGCCTGGTGGCGTGCGCGGACATCGCCGTCGCGACTCATGCCGCGCGTTTCGGGTTCACCGAGGCCCGCCTCGGCCTGATCCCGGCGACGGTCTCGCCCTACGTGCTGCGCAAGATCGGTCCGGGCCACGCCCGCGCGCTCTTCACCACGGGCGAGCGGTTCGACGCAGCCCACGCGCTCGCGATCGGGCTCGTGCACCGGGTGTGCGCGCCCGAGGAGCTCGAGCATGCCGTCGCCGACAGCATCCTCGCCTACCTGGCGTCCGGGCCGGACGCGATCTCGGCGTCCAAGCAGCTCGTCCGCGACGCGACCGGGTCGATGATGCTGCCGGACCTCGCCGAGCGGCTGGCGGTGACGCGGGCGGGCAACGAGGCCCGCGAGGGGCTCGATGCCTTCCTGGGCAAGCGACCGCCGGCATGGTCGCCGGAATCACCCGGCTCCTGATCGCCAACCGGGGCGAGATCGCGGTGCGCGCGATCCGCGCCTGCCGGGAGCTCGGCATCGACGCGCACGCGATCTACGAGCCGGCCGACCGCGGCGCCCTCCACGTGGAGCTCGCGGACTCCGCGACGGCGATCACGAGCTACCTCGGCATCCCCGAGATCGTGGGCGCGGGCACGGCCGCCGGCGCCGACGCGGTCCACCCCGGCTACGGCTACCTGGCCGAGAACGCCGACTTCGCGGACGCCGTCGAGGCGGCGGGCATGCGCTGGGTCGGCCCCCCCGGATCGGCGATGCGGGCACTGGGCGACAAGATCGCCGCGCGCCGCCTGGCGGAGGAGGCGGGCGTCCCGGTGGCGCCGGGCTACGCCGGCGACGACCTCACCG
>JBKPMQ010000016.1:0-6149 GCA_046732235.1 Actinomycetota bacterium | reverse complement strand
GCCTTCGCCGCCGGCCGGGGCAGGAAGCCCGCGAACGCGAACCCGCTTCCCCCGAGCCCCGAGGCGGCCACGGCCGCCGTCACCGCGGACGGCCCCGGCAGGACGGTCACGGGTAGCCCGGCATCGGCGACGGCGCCCACGATCCGGGCCCCCGGGTCGGACACCGCGGGCATCCCCGCGTCCGTCGCGAGCGCCACCCGCTCGCCGGCGCGCACGCGCTCGACCACCTCGCCGGCCCGGGAAGCCTCGTTGTGCTCGTGCACCGCCAGCACGGGGACGGAGATGCGGTGGCGCTCGAGCAGGATGCGGGTGCGGCGGGTGTCCTCGCACGCGACGACGTCCGCCGAGCGCAGCTCGTCCAGCAGCCGCAGCGTCACGTCGGCGAGGTTCCCGATCGGCGTCGGGCACACGACCAGCGCGCCGGGTCGGCGGGAGGATTCGGGCACTGCGAGTACCATTAAAGCGTCGTGGCCGACTCCAAGCCGACCAAGCCGTACCGCACGTATCGGGGCGGCAGAGCCGGACGCGACGACCCGGAATCGGCGCGCTTCAACTTCGGCGGCGCCGCCTCCGGAACGGCCGCTCCGCCCCGCCCGCGAACGCCCGAGGGCCTGCCGCGGCCGGACTACCGCGGCCCCGACGCGCTCCCCGGCCGGCCGGTGGCGACACCCGGCGGGAAGCCGCCGCGCAGCTTCCTGCGCCGGCGCTGGAAGCGCATCCTCGCGATCGGGATCCCGGTCTGCTTCCTGCTCTTCCTCGGCTGGCTCTACCTCGGCTACCGCAGCTTCTCGAACGAGATCGCCCGGGCGAACAAGCGCCTGAACAAGGCCACGCTGGCCGCGCTCGAGCCGGCCGGCAACATCATGACGAGCCCCCAGATCAGCCTGATCATGGGCTCCGACAGCCGCGGCGCGAACGCCCTCTCGGGGGCTCGGTCGGACTCGATCCTGCTCGTCCGCACGGATCCGTCCCACCACCTCATCTCGATGCTCTCGATCCCGCGCGACCTGGACGTGCCGATCCCGGGCCACGGCACGAACAAGATCAACGCCTCCTTCGCGTACGGCGGGCCGCCGCTGCTCATCCACACGGTCGACCGGTTCACCGGCCTGGGCGTGAACCACATGGTGCTGGTCGACTTCACCGGCTTCAGGGATCTGATCGACTCGCTGGGCGGTGTCACGATCGACAACCCGTACAAGATCGTGTCGTCGCAGCCGTTCGACGGGCTGATCTGGCACTTCGCGAAGGGCGAGATCCACCTCGACGGGCGCCACGCGCTGGCCTACGCGCGCATTCGCCACACCACCAACCCGCGCGACAGCGACATCACCCGCACCGAGCGCCAGCAGCGGGTCACCCAGGCGCTGATGCGCCAGCTCGTCACCCCGTCGTCGCTGCTCCACCTGCCGTCGATCGGCCGCGACCTGGCCAAGCCGCTCGCCACCGACCTGTCGGCGCCGGAGCTGCTCGCGATGGGCTGGATCAAGTTCCGGGCGTCGCGCACGCTCGAGTGCCACCTGGGCGGAATCCCCTCCTCGATCGGCGGTCAGGACGTGCTCCAGCCGAGCGAGCGCAACGCCGCCGTGATCGGCATGTTCCTGGGCAAGCAGGCCCCCCAGCCGGCGCCGAAGGGCGAGCTCTTCGCGCCGGGCTGCACCGTGCACTAGAAGCCGCGGCGGTGAATAGATGGGGTCTGACCCCGTGTATTCAGCCTCGTCAGCCCTCTGCGGCCTTCTTGGTCTCGCCCTTGGCCGACTCGGCCGGCTTGGAGTCGGACGACTTCGAGTCGGGCGACTTGCCGTCGCTCGAGGGCTCCGACCGCTCGCCGGAGGCGGCCTTCTTGGCGCGCCCATAGTCGGTGGAGTAGAAGCCGGATCCCTTGAAGTGGATCGCGACCGGGTGCAGCACCCGGGTCGCGGACGCACCGCACTCCTGACACTCGGTCAGCGGCTCGTCGGCGATCTTCTGCAACACCTCGAACCTGTGCCCGTTCGTGCATCGGTACTCGTAGATCGGCATGCAAGCCGAGTATATCGCACGCAACCGACGCGAAATCCGGGTTCGTTGGCACACTCGGGGCGAGAGTGCCAGCCGGGGCGCCTTCTGTAGCATCAGCCCCGTGCGGATCGCGATCGGGACGGACTTCTACTACCCCTCGCTCGGCGGCATCACCGAGCACGTGGACGGGCAGGCGCGCGAGCTGACCAACCGCGGCCACGAGGTCACCGTGGTTACGGGGCACCTCGTGCACACGCCGCCGGTGTCCGACGACGCGCTCCACGTGCCCGAGCCGAACTTCGAGATCGTGCGCATGGGGATCTCCATTCCCCTCTACGTCCCCTACTGGGGCAACAACGCCCAGACGCTGCATACCTACGGCCCCCGTCTCGGCCGGCAGCTGGGCACCCTCTTCCGTGAGCGCGGCTTCGACGTCGTCCACGTGCACGCCCCCTACAACCCCCCGTTCCCGGCCTGGGCGATCGACCAGTGCCCGGACGAGACGATCTGCGTCGCCACCTTCCACAGCGTCTTCCCGCAGTCGACCGGGATGGACATCCTGGCCGAGTGGACGCGACCCTGGATCGAGCGCCTCGACGGCCGCATCTGCGTCAGCGAGGCCTGCATCGGCTCGCTCGCGCCGTACTACCCCTACGCCTACGACGTCATCCCGAACGGGATCGACGCCGACCACTTCAGCCCGGACGCCGAGCCGGTCGAGGAGCTCCTCGGCGACCACCAGAACATCGTGTTCTGCGGCCGCTTCGATCCCCGCAACGGCCTCGACACCGTGATCGAGGCCTACCGCCTGCTGTACCGGGAGCGCGGCGACCAGGTGCGGCTGGTCGTGATCGGCGACGGCCCGCTGCGCAAGCTCTACCG
The DNA here is from genome assembly GCA_046732235.1 of Actinomycetota bacterium. Lineage (GTDB taxonomy): Bacteria > Actinomycetota > Thermoleophilia > Gaiellales > JAICJC01 > JAICJC01. Next base: position 3,266 of record JBKPMQ010000016.1, on the reverse strand, counting down.
GCGCCAGGTCGGCGAGGAGCTGGCGCCGTTCGTGCACTTCGCCGGGCGCCTGAACCGGAGCCGGCCCAACTACCTCACCTCGGGGTCGGTGTTCTGCACGCCGTGCAACCGGGCGTCGTTCGGGATGGTGCTGCTCGAGGCGATGAGCTGCGGACGCCCCGTCGTCGCGAGCCGGATCAGCGGCTTCCAGCTCCTGATGGAGGACGGTCGCCAGGGCTATCTGGTGCATCCCGGCGACTCGGCCGAGCTGCACGCCGCCGCGCTGCGCCGCCTGCTCGACGACCCCGACCTGCGCGCCCGGATGGGCGCCGAGGGCCGCCGCACCGCACTCGAGACCTACTCCTGGCCGCGGGTGGCCGCCAAGCTCGAGGCCTACTACGCCGACCTCCTCGCCGGCGAGCAACCGGTATGGGCAAGCGCGAAGTCATCACTCGCTTCGTAATCCTGGGGGCCCTGTGGATCGCGGCCACGGCCGTGATCGGACAGGCCATCGGGGGCATCGCCGGCGACGTCATCGAGGGCGTCGCGGTGCTGCTGCTGCTCTTCGTCGCGTGGTCGGCGTTCACGCCCAACGCCCGCCTGTTCGGGCGGGTGATCGGCACCGGCACGTCCCCGTCGCCGAAGGTCGCGATCACGTTCGACGACGGCCCCAGCATCGAGCACACGCCGGCGGTGCTCGACACTCTCGCGGCCGCCGGCGCCCGGTGCACCTTCTTCGTCCTCGGCCGTCACGTCCGCGCCCACCCCGAGATCGCCCGCAGGATCGTGGCCGAGGGGCACGAGCTCGCCAGCCACGGCGACGACCACTCGCTGCTCACCTTCGCCGGGCCGGCCGCGATCGCACACCAGTTCCGGGCGGCCGAGGACGCCGTCTCCGAGGCGGTGGGGTCGTCGGTCGCCCGCCTGTTCCGGACGCCGCACGGCTACCGCGGCCCGTTCGTCGCGCCCGTCGCCCGCCGGCTCGGGTACCGCCTCGTCGGCTGGACGGGCGCCATCTTCGACACCGCCCGGCCCGGCGTCGACGTGATCGTCGACCGCTGCGCCAACGTGCTCGAGCCGGGCGCGATCCTGCTCCTGCACGACGGGGACGGCTCCGGCCAGGGGGGCGACCGGTCGCAGACCGTCGAGGCCCTGCCCCAGATCCTGCAGACGGCCCGCGAGCGCGGTCTCGAGCCGGTCACGGTGTCCGAGCTGGCCGAGGAGCTGCATCCCAGGCGCAACACCGTGCCGCGCGCGGCGGTGTTCACGGCGATCGCGGTCGCGATCGTCTTCGCGCTCTCGCGCAAGTTCGACCTCCAGGTCGTGGCCGACGTATTCACGCGCGCCAACCCGATCTACGTGCTCGCGGCGCTGGTCGCGAACCTGTTCTCGGTCGCGTTCAAGGCGCTCACCTGGAAGGCCGCATTCGACGCGATGCCGTTCGCGGAGGAGGACGAGGACGAGGACGCCGACGTCGGCATGCGCGATGTCGTGCCGGCGATCTTCATCGGCTTCCTCCTGAACACGGTGCTCTTCGCCCGTCTGGGCGAGGTCGCCCGGGTCTGGGTGGTGCGCCGCCGGCTGGCGGCGCGCGGCCACCCCCTGGCCGTGCCGCCGGTGGTCGGCACGCTCGTGACCGAGCAGCTGCTCTCGGGCGCGACGCTCCTCGCCGTGCTGGTCGGCGTCGTCGTGTACGTGCCGGTGCCGCAGGCGGCGGTGAACCTGCTCGCCGTGCTCTCCGGCGTCGTGATCTTCATCGGGCTCGTGGCGGCGGCGATCGAGGTCTGGAGCCGCCTGCGGCGGCCGCGGACGTCGACCGACGACTACGTCGAGCGCTGGTGGCACCTGCTCGGCATCAGCTTCAGCTCGATGGTGGAGGGGCTACAGCGCGGCCAGGCCATCTTCCAGCGCCCGAAGCTGCTCACGCTCGGCCTGGTCACGGCCGCCGCCAGCTGGCTGGCGCAGATGGCCGGGATCTACCTGACGCTCGCGGCCTACGACATTCACAAGAGCCTGGGCGTCGCCGCGGTCGTCTTCCTCGCGTCGAACCTGGTGCAGCTCTTCCCCATCACCCCGGGCAACCTGGGCGTGTTCCAGGGCGCGACCGCCACGAGCCTGACCCTCCTGTACGGTGTGCCCGCCAATCTGGCCCTGACGTTCTCGATCGGGCTCCAGCTGATCGAGGCCCTGCTGGGAGTGGGCGTCGGGTTCGTGTTCCTCTCGATGGAGGGCCTGTCGGTGGCCGAGCTCCAAAGCCAGGTCGAGGAAGAGCGCGAGTGAGGCGCATCGTCGCGCTCGTCGCAGTCGCGGCGTGCCTGGCCGGGTGCTCGTCCGGCGGCAGCTCGAGCACCGCCTCGTCGGGGCCCGAGCGGGTCGCGACGCTCCCCACGTCGGGCACGGTCACGTACACCGACGGGCGCGTCTACACCGTCGCCCCCCTGGGAGCGGTTTTGCGCCTCGACGACATCGCCGTCAAGGTGCAGAGCGTCGTCTGGAAACCGAAGGTCGACCTCGGGTCGGTCGGCGGCGTTGCCATCAAGCCTCCGCCCGGCACGAGGGCGTTCGGCCTCGTGACCCTCACCGTCACGAACAGGAGCGGCAAGCCTGAGCGCCTCGGCGTGACCCAGATCTGGCTGCGCAACGCCGCCGGGAGCCCCTACCTGGCGTCCGCCACGGCGCGGGTGCCCGACAACCTGCTGAAGATGCCGATCCCGGCCGGCAAGTCGGTCACGGGCACGCTCGTCTACCCGGCACCGCGGAAGGAGACCGGCTACCTGCTCGTCTACCGCTTCGACGACGCCAGGGCGATTGCCAAGGCGAACCACGTGGGCCTGCTCCGCTATGCCTCGTAGCGTCAGGGGACCCACCCCCGCCGTCCGGCGTTCGCCAGGGTCTCCTAGCGCTCGCGGGCCAGCAGGTCGGCGACGGTCTCGCGGGCGACGACCGTGCGCTCCTCGCCGCCGGCCACCATGACCGCCGCGGGCCGGGGCAGGCCGTTGTAGGTCGACGCCATCGTCGACGTGTAGGCGCCGGTGGCCGCGAGCGCGATCACGTCCCCGGGGCGGAGCTCGGGCAGCGCCGCCGCCTCGATCAGGACGTCCCCGGACTCGCAGTGCTTGCCGGCGATCGCGTAGGTGCGCGCCGCCGGCGCATCGGCGCCGTCGACCGCGAACGCCTGGTAGCGGGCGCCGTACATCGCCGGCCGCGGGTTGTCGGCCATGCCGCCGTCGACGGCCGCGTAGGTCACGCCCGCAGCGGTGTGCTTGATCGCCCCGACCGTGTAGAGC
>JBKPMQ010000015.1:0-3212 GCA_046732235.1 Actinomycetota bacterium | reverse complement strand
GGCGCGGGCGCTCCACGCGTTCGCGGGGCCCGGGCGCGACGGCGTGCGCGACGCCTACAACCGCTGCGTCCGCATCGCCGGCGAGGCACCCCCGGGCGAGGTCGACGAGTCCCTGCTCCAGGACGCGGCGGAGCGCGACCTGGCCGCCGCCATGGGCCGTCCGCCGACCACGCTGGACGAGGCGGCCGCGCTCGTCCCCGCCGTCAACCGCTTCTTCGACGACGTGCTGGTGATGGCGCCCGACGAGGCGGTGCGGGCGAACCGGCTCAGGCTGGTCGCGAACGTCGCCGCCGCCCTGGGCCGGCTCGCCGACTTCGGCCGCCTGCCGGGGTAGCCGCGGACGGGCGACCCCTGACGGAGGTTCCGGGATAGGATCTCCCGACGTGTCCGACCGGCTCGAGATCCACATCGTGTCCGACTCCACCGGGGACACGGCCGCACGGGTCGGACGCGCGGCCCAGAGCCAGTTCGTCGACACCGAGGTCGAGATGATCCGCCACGCGCGGGTGCAGACCAGGGAGCAGCTCGCGCGGGCGCTCGAGTCGGCGACCAACCGGCGAGCGGCCATCTTCTACACGCTGGTCGACCCGTCGCTGCGCGAGGCGATGGTCGAGATCGCCCACGCGGGCCGGCTCGTCGTCCACGACGTGCTCGGGCCGGCCCTGAACGCGATCACCACCGCGTCCGGGCGGGAGGCGTCGCTCGTCCCCGGCCGCAGCGCACCGCTCGACGCCCAGTACTTCCGGCGCATCGCGGCGATCGAGTTCGCCGTGAAGCACGACGACGGCCGCGGCGCCGACGATCTCCACCAGGCCGACATCGTCCTGATCGGCGTCTCGCGCACGTCGAAGACGCCGACGTCGATGCACCTCGGCTACCTCGGCTACATGGCCGCGAACGTGCCGATCGTCCGCGGCGTCGACCCGCCGCCCGTGCTGTTCACGGTCGAGCCCTGGAAGCTCGTCGGCCTCACGATCGACGCCGAGCAGCTGGCCGGCATCCGCCGCCGGCGCGTGCGCACGCTGGCCGGCGCCGGGGCCCGCTACGCCGACCTGGGCGAGATCTACGACGAGCTCGAGTTCACCCGGGCGCTGCACAAGCGGCTCGGGTGTCCCGTGATCGACGTGACCGGCCTTGCGATCGAGGAGACCGCCGCCCGCGTCGCCGAGCTCGTCGACGACCGCCGCCGGGCCGCCCTCGAGGGGGCGCGCGGGAGCGCGGTGTGAGCGGCTACGACATCCATCTCGACGACAAGTTCGGCCAGCTGGCGCTGATCGACGTCGGCGCCGAGGCGGCCGCGCACGAGCCCTGGTTCAACCAGACGCTCACGAGCGTGAACGACGCCGTTGTACGGCTCGGGGTGATCGAGGGCGACTTCCACTGGCACAGCCACGAGGCCGAGGACGAGTTCTTCCTCGTGCTCGAGGGCGAGCTCGTGATCGAGATCGAGGGTCGCGACACGGTGCGTCTGCGCCCGCACCAGGGGTTCACGATGCCGCGGGGCGTCGCGCACAGGACGAGCGCGCCGGTGCGAACCGTGATCCTGATGGTGGAGCCGGCCGGCGTCGTGCCGACCGGCGACTGACGCGGCGCGAGCCCGGCGCCAATTGACATCCAGCGAATGTGTCAATTGGCGGGCTTGGCGAACGCCACCAGCTCCATCAGCAGCCCATCGTGCCAGCCGCGCCCGTCCGCGTCGCGCTCGTAGCTTCGCATGACGCCCACGGGCCGGAACCCGGCCTTCTCGTAGGCCCGGATCGCGGCGGTGTTGGCCGCCGCGGGGTCGATCGTGACCCGGTGGTGGCCGCGCTCGCAGATCAGCATCCGCACGATCCGGCGGACGGCCTCCGTGCCGTGGCCCTGGTTGTGAAGGGCGGGGTCGAGGAACAGGTCGATCGACGCGTGCCGGTACTTCGGCTCGAGCTCCTCGGCGTACTGGATCATCCCGGCCACCGCCCCGTCCACCTCGATGGCGAGCCGGGTCGACTCGGGGTCGTCCGTGAACGGGAAGCCCTCGTCGGGCTCGTCCCACCAGCGGGCCACCTCCGGCGTCGAATGGATGCGGAGGAGCTCGGCCTCGTCCTCGGGCGCGAGCGGGCGCAGTCTCAGTCGGCCGGCCATGCCGGCGGATCGCTGGCCGGGAACGACTCCATCGACGCCTCGTCCACGGGGTCGATGTCGCGCACCGTCCAGTGGTCCTCCGCGCGGGCGACGACGACCTCGGTGTCGCGGCCGCTCACGTGCCCCGGGGCGATCACGCGCTTCCCCTGGGCGTGGATGCGCTCGAGCTCGTCCGCGGGGACGTCGAGCGAGGCGTGGCAGTCGGGCCGGCCGCACTCGCAGGTGGCAAGCTGCTGCGGCATCTGCTCACCATAGCCCACGGGCGAGAATAGACTCCGCACCGTGCCCGGGTACGTCTACGACTTCTCCCAAGGGTCGAAGGACATGCGCGACCTCCTTGGGGGGAAGGGCGCCAACCTCGCCGAGATGACGACGATCGGGCTCCCCGTCCCGGACGGGTTCACGATCACGACGAAGGCCTGCCTCGACTACCTGGGCGCCGGCGGCGACTGGCCGGACGGCCTGCGCGACGAGGTGGCGGAGCACCTGGCGAGCCTAGAGAGCCGGGTCGGCAAGCGCCTCGGCGACCCGTCCGACCCGCTGCTCGTCTCGGTGCGGTCCGGGGCGCCGGTGTCCATGCCGGGCATGATGGACACGATCCTGAACCTGGGCCTGAACGACCGGTCGGTCGAAGGCCTCGCGAGCCGGAGCGGCGACGAGCGGTTCGCGCTCGACTCCTACCGGCGCTTCGTGCAGATGTTCGGCGACGTCGTGATGGGCGTCGACGGCCACCTGTTCGAGGAGGCCCTCGACCGGGCCAAGCGCGACCGGGGCGTGCGCGAGGATGTCGACCTCGACGCCGGCGCCCTGCGCAAGCTGGTCGCCACGTTCCGGGAGATCTACCGGTCGAGCACGGGCGAGGATTTCCCGCAGGAGCCGTCGCAGCAGCTCGAGCGGGCCGTCGAGGCGGTGTTCAGGTCGTGGAACACGCCCCGCGCCGTCACCTACCGCCGCCACGAGGGCATCGCGGACGACCTCGGCACCGCCGTGAACGTCGTGCAGATGGTGTTCGGCAACATGGGCACGACGAGCGCCACCGGCGTCGCCTTCACGCGCAACCCGTCCACCGGAGAGCGCGAGCTCTACGGCGA
>JBKPMQ010000014.1:0-7694 GCA_046732235.1 Actinomycetota bacterium | reverse complement strand
GGCGCGACCGACGCGACGTTCGGAAGTGCGCTGATCCGCGTCGCGAGGGCGCGCACCTGCGGCGACCCGGCCGGCGCGCCGGCGACGACCTCGACCGGCGCGGTCCGGCCCGGCGGGAACTCGGTGCGAAGCGCGGCGTCGACGCGATGTGCGCTCGCGCTCGAGGGGAGCACCCCGGCGTCGACCGGCAGGAACTGGATGGACGCGAACGGCAGTCCGAGCGCGACGAGGGCCGTCGCGCTGAGCACGGCGACCCGCCGTGGCCGTGCAATGACGAACCCGGACAGCCGGTACCAGAAGCCCGCCTCAGCCGGCCGCGCATCGCGGTCGGCGGCGCGCTGGAGCCGTCGCGAAGCCAGGGCGTTGACGCGCGGTCCGAGCAGCGCCAGCATCGCCGGCAGGACGACGAGCGCGAGCGTCGCCGCGATAATGGCGACGAGCGCGCCTGCGACCCCCATCGAGTACAGGAACTTCTGCGGGAAGACGACGAGCGACGCGACGGCGGCCGCCACCGTCACCGAGCTGAACGCGATCGTCCGGCCGGCCGTCGCGAGCGTGCGGCGCAACGCCTCGGCGCCGAAGCCCGCCCGGGCGGACTCCTCGCGGTAGCGGGACACCATCAGCAGGCTGTAGTCGATCGCGAGCCCCAGCCCGAGGCCGGTGACCATGTTGAGCGCGAACACCGACAGATCGGTGAAGCTCGAGACGAACCGCAACCCGAGGAACGTGCCGAGGATCGCAAGACCGCCCAGGAGCGGCGGCAGCAGCGAGGCGACGAGCGAGCGGAAGAACAGCAGCGACAGCAGGAAGATGAACGGAAACGCGAACAGCTCCGCCCGCGCGAGGTCCTTGCCGACCTGCGTGTTCGCCTGCGCCTCCGCGATCGCCGCGCCGCCGAGCTCGACGTCGTCCTGGCCGGCGAACCGGCGCTCGAGGCGCGAGGCGTCGTCCTTGATCCTCGAGTCGGACTCCGGCTTGAAATACCCGACGACGTACGTCGAGCGCCGGTCACCGGAGATCATGGCCGGGTCGTGGCTGTCGTAGTAGCTCGCGACGGCGGCGACGTCGCGGCTCGACCGCAGCTCGGCCTCGATCTGGCGGACCCGCTGCTCGGCGCCGGGGCCATGGACGTCGCCCGTCCTCACGAGGGCGATGACTCCCGGGTCGATCTGGCGTCCCGTGGCGGCCTCGTAGCGGTTCGTCGCCTCGACCGACTGGGTCGAGGGGTCGGTGTCGCCGTACGGGCTCATCCGGTTCGCAACGCCCAGCCCGAAGGCGCCCGCGATCGCCACGCCGACGAGCGCGACGAGCAGCACCCCGCGGCTGTGCCGGTGCACGAAGGACGCGAATCGCTCAAACATCGTCTGACCCTTCCTCGCTAACTTGGATAATCCAAGTCTTAGCAGCTTGGATTTTCCAAGTCAAATCGGTACACTTGGAGCGTGGCGTCGCCGGTCGGCTATCAGACCTTCTGTCCCGTGGGCTCTGCGCTGAACGTCGTCGGCGAGCGCTGGGCGCTGCTGATCGTGCGCGACCTGCTCCTCGGGCCGCGCCGCTATTCCGAGCTGCTGGCCGGCCTCGGCGGCATCGGAACCGACATCCTCGCCGCGCGGCTGCGGACGCTGCAGGAGCACGGCATCGTCCAGCAAGCGGGCGAGGGACGAGGCCGGCGCTACGAGCTGACGGAGTCCGGCCAGGCGCTGCGCCCCGTGCTGCTGGAGCTCGCCCGCTGGGGGGCGGACCGGCTTCGGCTGCCCGCCGACCCGTCCCAGATCCCGCCTCGCGTCCCGCTCACCTCCCTCCTCGTGGGGGCAACCGGGCTTCCGCGCCGGGCGAACGGCGTCTACGACCTTCGCGTCGGCGATGAGGCGATGCGAGTCGCCGTTGCGGACGGCGAGGTGCGCGCCGCACCGCAGGGCGAGCCGGACACGACGATCGAGCTGACGTTCTCGGGCCTCCGGTCGCTGATTCTCGGCGCGCCCGCCTCCGACATCGAACGCGACGCGGGCCTCTCGATCCACGGCGACCGCCGGCGCGCCCACGCGTTGCTCGACGGCGTCACCGGGCCGCCGCTCCTCGACGGCCTGCGCCGCCAGCTACTCGAGGTCGGCCAGCAGGGTCAGTGACCGTCTCAGCCGGGCCGTCTCCGCCTGGCCGAGCGTTCGCACGACCTGCGCGTCGAGGTCGCGTAACACCGCCTCGGCAACCGTGCGGAACCGTGTCGCCCGTCGGGTGAGGAAGACGCGGGTCGCGCGCGCGTCATCGGGGTCGGTCCGGCGGGTGACGAGGCCGTCTCGCTCGAGCAGGCGTGCCATCGTCGTCAGCGTCTGCTTGCTCAGCCGCGCGCGCCGCGCCAGCTCGCTCATGCGGAGGCCGTCCTCCTCGAAGAGCGGTATCAGGAGAGCGCCGTAGGAGGCGCGCACCTCGCCGAACCCGGCGCCGGCGAACCGCCGTTCCAGCGTCTCGTTCCAGCGCCGGCCCGCAAGCGCGAGCAGGAAGCCGACGTCGCTGCGGTCAGCCGCCACGCGACGGCGTGCCGGCCGGCCGGCCCGGGCCGAATCGGGCGCGGATGTTGTCGAACTCCCGCCGAAGCGAGCGATGCTGTGCCTCGAACAGCTCGTCGTCCATCCCGGGCGCCTTGAACATCGTGAAGGTGTAGGCGCACCGGCCGGGGGCGAGCGTGACGACACGCGTCGGGAAGACCGCCATCTGTGATTCGTCGGGTCCGGCGTACATGTCGATCACGCCGGTCTCGGCGTCCGCATCGATCCAGAAGTAGAACTCGCCGAGGCCGTTTACGACCTTCGGTTTCCCGTCCTCGTACCTCAGCTCGCGCGCAAAATCGGTCGCCCAGGCAGGCAGGTTCTCGACGCGGGAGAGGAACTCGAAGACCGATTCCGGCGGCGCGTCGAGGACGGTGGTGACGGTGCGGCTCATCATCTCGTTCGACCTCCTTAGTCTTATATCGGACTATATAGTACGATAACAGACCAATGCAGCCCAGGCAAGCCTCGGTTCGTCGCCCCGGCTCTCGCGGATGGAACGTCCTCTCAGGCGGCGATCGGCTCGTCGGCCGCCTCGGGCCGTGTGGCCGGCGCGCGGCGTGACGAGGTCATGACGATCCCGCTCACCGCGGCGAGGACGGCGAAGCAGACGCATGTCCAGAGCGCCGGACCGAAGCCCGCCGTCACGGCGGCCGGGCTGCCGAGGTGGCCGTGCGCGGAGAAGACGGCGCTTGCGATCGCGAGCGCAAACACCGTGCCGAAGCGCTGCGCCATGTAGTTGATCCCGGACGCCTTGCCCATCTCCTCGGGGGCGACCGCGCTGAGGACGGCCGTCGGCACGGTCGGGAGGGCCATCGAGATGCCGACGCCGGCGACCAGAAGCGCGGCGACGAGCTCCACCCAGCTGGTGCCGAGCGAGCTGCGGGCGGCAACCCAGAGGTACCCGACCGCCTGCAGGCCCAGGCCGGTGAGCATGATCGGCCGGCGGCCGATCCGGTCGGACAGGGCGCCGGCGAGCGGCGATACGATCATCGGGGTGCCGAAGAACGGCAGCAGACGAAGCCCCGTGCCGAGCGCGGAGTCGCCGCGGGCGAGCTGGAACTCCTGCGTGACGAAGAAGGCGGCGGCGAAGGTGGCGCCGTGCAGGAAGTAGGTCGTCAGGTTGCCGATCGCGAACTCCCGGTTCGCGAACAGGCGCAGGGGCACCAGCGGCTCGGCGGTACGGTGCTCCCACCAGACGAACGCTGCGACGAGCGCGCCGCCGGCGGCCAGGGTGCCGACGATCTCGGCGCTCGCCCAGCCGACGTCGTTGGCGCGGGTGAGCGCCCAGACGAGCGCGACGACGCCGGCCGTCACGAGCGCGACGCCGCCGAGGTCGAGCCGCGCGGGCGCGCCGTGGCTCTCGGGCAAGAGCCGCATGCCCAGGAGGCACGCCACCAGCCCGATCGGGACGTTGACCCAGAAGATCCAGTGCCAGTCAATCCCCTCCGTGATGGCGCCGCCGACGATGGGGCCGAGCGCGACGGCGAGCCCGGCGAGGCCGCCGTAGACGCCGACGATCATCCCGCGCTTCTCGGCCGGGAACGCGGTCGTCAGGATTGTGAGGCTGAGCGGCAGGACCGCGGCCGCCCCGAGGCCCTGGACGGTGCGCGCCGCGACGAGCTCGCCGGCACTCGGGGCGAGCGCGCACACGGCCGAGGCAACCGTGAACAGAGCCAGGCCCCCGATGAAGACAAGGCGGCGGCCGAACCGGTCGCCCAGGGCGGCGGCGGTGATGATGCCCGCGGCGAACGCGATGCCGTACGCGTTGACCGTCCATTGCAGCGAGGACAGGCCGACGTGCAGGTCGCGCTGCATGTGCGGGAGCGCCGTGATCACCACCAGCGCGTCCAGGACGACCATGAAGTAGGCGGCCGAGGTCAGACCGACCACCCAGCCAAGGCGGCGACCCGGTGTTGGCGTAGCTGTCATCTCTCCCCCTGAGTTCGAGGCCGGCTCGACGGCCGGTTCTTTCCTGGTGACGAACCGTGGGTCGCCGGACGGACACGAGAGGGCGGAATGCCGCGCATCGGCTCGGCATGGCGATCAGCTCGTGCGCCGGCTGATCGCCGCCTCGAGGTTTTGGAGCTCGTTCGCGCGGTGGGCGCGATACCCCTGCGTCCAGGGTTCGTCGTGGAGGGGATCGATCGTCATGACCACGCGGGTGCGGTCGCCGGCGGGCTCGACGTCGATGATCGTCAGGTGCTCGTACGGGGGGCGCCGGACGGACAGGCGCGAGAAGATGGGCGGTGTCCGTCTCTCGGGCCGCCGTTCGTCTACAAGGTGAAACCACCCGTCCACGCAGGAAGGAGGCGCCGTGAGATACGCGCTTTTGATCTACAACAACGAGGCGGTTCGCCAGCGGACACCCGAGGAGCAACGCCGGGTCAACGCCGGGATCGCCGAGATCCTGGAGCGGCCGAACGTGACCGGCTGGCTTCGGCTCCAGGACCTCGAGTCGGCAACGACGATGCGCACCGACGGGGGGAGGTCGCTGCTGACCGACGGGCCGTTCGTGGACAGCAAGGACTTCCTGGGCGGCCTGGTCGTCGTCGAGGCCGAGAACCTCGACGGCGCGCTGGCGTTCGCCGACGAGGTGCAGGGGGTGCGGGCCACGGGCGCGATCGAGATCCGGCCGGTGCGCGATCAGGATCGCGCCGGTGCTTGACCAGGTCTTCCGGGACGACTGGGGCCGCGTCGTGGCCTCGCTCGTCGGCTTCCTCGGCGACATCGAGCTCGCCGAGGAGGCGGCGCAGGAGGCGTTCGCAACCGCCGCCGAACGGTGGCCGCGCGACGGCGCACCCGCCAACCCCACCGGCTGGCTGATCGCGACCGCGCGCAACCGCGCCATCGACCGCATCCGGCGGGAGCGGACGCTGGCGCTGAAGACGGAGCACCTGGGGCGTGAGCTGCGAGACCGATCGGAGGAGACCGTGGACGAGACGACGACGTTTCCGGACGAGCGGCTCGAGCTGATCTTCACCTGCTGCCATCCGGCGCTCGCGCTCGAGGCCCAGGTCGGGCTGACGCTGCGGACGCTCGGAGGCCTCTCGACCGAGGAGATCGCGCGCGCCTTCCTCGTCCCGTTCGAGACGATGAGCAAGCGCCTGACCCGGGCCAAGCACAAGATCCGCGATGCGGGCATCCCGTTCGCCGTCCCGCCCGACCACCTGCTGCCGGAGCGGCTCGACGCGGTGCTGGCGGTTGTCTACCTGATCTTCAACGAAGGCTGGGGCGGCGGCCGGGTCGACCTGTCGGCGGAGGCGATCCGCCTCGGCCGTGGCCTCGTCGAGCTGATGCCGGACGAAGCCGAGGCGCACGCGCTGCTCGCCCTCATGCTGGCCAACAACGCGCGCAGCGCCGCGCGCTTCCGCAACGGCGAGCTCGTGTTGCTCGACGACCAGGACCGGTCGCTCTGGGATCGGGCGCAGATCGAGGACGGCAGGAGGCTGCTCGAGCGCGCCCTCGCCCTGCTCGGCAGCGGCCCGTACGTCGTCCAGGCCGCGATCGCCGACCTGCACGTCCGGGACCCGCGCGACTGGGAGGAGATCAGGCTCCTCTACCGGCAGCTCGAGGCGCTCACCTGCTCACCGGTCGTGACCCTGAACCGCGCGGTCGCCGTGGCCGAGCTCGAAGGGCCGCAGGCGGCCCTCGCCCTGCTCGACGGCCTCGACCTCGACGAGTACCGCTATTTCCACTCGACCCGCGCCGACCTCCTGCGCCGGCTCGGCCGCGACGAAGAAGCCCGGGCCGCCTACGCCCGGGCCCTGGGTCTCACCCAGCCGGGGGCCGAGCGGCGGTTCCTGGAGCAGCGTCTCGCCGACATCTAGCGAGCGCTACGCCATGACCCCAGGCGGTCGAGCACGCGGCGCGGCGCCGAGGACGGATGGTCGCCGGCGAGACCCGGAGACCGCGACCGGAGGCCTCCACTCGAGGATGCGGCGGGAAGAGGGCGACGACCTTCCGGCGCTGCGGGGTCGCGCACCACGGGCAGAACCGATGCTCCCGCTCGATTGGCCGACCGCAGCTCCTGCAGACCACCTGCCTGTCCTTGATCGTTGCCAGTCAAACGTACTCCTCGCGCACCTCTCGCGCCACCCCTCGCAGAGCGCGGTCACGCCGTGCGGAGCGCCTCCACCGGCGCCGTCTCGACGAGCCCGGAAACCGCAGCCGCGAGCTCGCGGTCGGACGTCACGAACGCGTCCGCCTGTAGCAGGGTCAGCGCGACGAACTCCGCGTCGTCCGTCGTCTCCCATCCGAGCTGCTCGGCAACCTTCCACGCCTGCGACTGCAGCACCTTGTCGCCGAGGAAGCGCACCTTCAGCGAGTTGATCCGCCTGACCCGCTCGCGACCCTCCGACGAGGACACCTCACCGCGGCGGGCTGCCCCGTACATCGCCGCGAGCGCCTGCGAGCGAACGAGCGTGGGCGCGAGGAGCTGATGCCCGGCCGCCACCTCGATCTCGCCGGCGGCGATCCGGAGAAGTGTCTCGCAGTCGACGACGAACCGCGTCACGCCGCACACGCTATACCCGTCCGGTCGCGCCACGCCGGGTCGGCCCACGGCGCTCGAGCTCAGCCGAGCGTTACCGAGGCGTCGTCGGCATAGAAGCAGGTTCCCGGCGGCGCGGCCGAGACATAGGCGTTCAGGTCAAGGGTCGATGACCCGGGTGCGCTCGCGGTGTATGCGAGTGTCACCTGCTGCCAGTTCGAGGACAGGGTCAGCTGCGACGTCGCGGTGCCCACGAGCGTGCTGCCGGCGTATTCGCGGAAGCGCAGCTTCACCACCGTGCCGGGTGAGTCCGCCCGAACCCACATGGATGCGGTGTACGTCCCGGCCGCCGTCGTCTTCACCCAGTTCGGCGAGTCGTTCAACAGGCACGTGCCGACGCTCCCAGTCGTCGTGTTGGAGACCTGCGCCGACCAGCCTCCGGTGTGCCCGCCGCTCACCCGGGTCAGGGCGACGCCCGCGCTCGAACCGGAGGTGTTCCAGCCGGTGAGGTCGCTTTCGAAGCCCGGGTTCCCCACGAACTGCTGGGAACCGGGGATCGCGACGTTGACGACGGCGGTCGCCGTCGAGGAGGCCCCGCCGGTGTCGGTCACGGTGACGGTGACCTGTCTCTTATACACATCTGACGCTGCCGACGAATA
>JBKPMQ010000013.1:0-26538 GCA_046732235.1 Actinomycetota bacterium | reverse complement strand
GGACCACGACGTGTAGCGGTGACTCTGGCGGCCCCAGATCCGGTGCAGCGTGAAGCGGAGATTCCAGTCCTGGAGGCGATATCCCAGGAACAGGAAGTGGCTTCGCTGCAGGGCGGCGGCCAGCGGCGCGGGGACGAAACCCGAGATGTCCGCCTGGCCCAGGTAGTCGAGGTAGTCGTCCTCGGTGATCACGTAGCTGTCGAGTGACGCGTCGCGGCGGTCGACCGCGCCGTGGATCTTGAGAATCGCCGGACGCCGGTCGAGATCGAGCTTCGTATAGTCGTTGGGCGAATGGATGACAACCGTCTCGTCGGTGTCCCAGGGACGGTGGAGAAACTTGCCGCGGTGGTGCGACTCGGCCAGATACGTCACGACGTCCACCGGCTCGTCTTCGTCGCGAAAGGCGCGCTCGAGACGGTCGTCGTACGTCGTGGTCAGGATGACCGGGTAGCGCGGTGCACTCGAGACGCGCCGGATCGCCGCGGGGACGCGCGCCAGCAGACGATGCAGCGGGGACGGTGGGCACTCGACGTCGAAAACCTCGTGCAACTGCTCGTAGAGCGGGCCGGCGCCTGCCTTCACCGCCGCATACTGCGAAACGCGAAGGAGATTCTGCCGATCGGCGTCGCGGTAGAAGAATGCATCGGCGAGATGCTCCGCCAGCTCGGCGCGGCGAGGGAGAAGCTCGGTGCTTCCGGGTGCCCAGCTCACGCCCTCCGGGCGGGCACACTGGCTCGCACCGGCGCCGAGGAGCGGCACGACCCGGCCGCGCAGGAGCGCGTCGCACACGATGTCCGAGTGGTCGCGACCCAGAACGGCGCGGCCGATCGCTGCGACCCCCGGCGCGTGACCGCCGAGGGCGTGTGCCACGTCCTCCGCGAGCGCGGTGCAGCTGTGATAGCGGCGGTCGGGGTCCTTCGCCATCGACTTTGCGATGACCGCGTCGATGGCGTCGCCGAGCTCGGGTCGATGGAGGCTCGCCTTTGGTGGCGGTTCCTGCAGATGCGCCATCATGACGGCTGCCTCGGGGCCGGGGAACGGGACCTTGCCGGTCACGCACCGGTACAGCACTCCACCGAGGGCGTACACGTCCGCGCGTCCGTCGAGCTCTTCACCGCGGATCTGCTCGGGTGGCATGTATTGCAACGTGCCGAGGATCCCGCTTCGGCTCGCCTCCGTCTCCGAGCGAGCCTCCCTGGTCAGCCCGAAATCGCACAGGTACGCGTGATCGCCCTGCGGGCCCTGGGCGAGGAGAACGTTTCCGGGCTTGACGTCGCGGTGGACGAGGCCTCGACCATGCGCCACGTCGAGGGCGCTCGCGGTTTGCATCACGAGTCGTGCTGCGCGAGCCGGGTCGAGCCGGCCCTCCCTGGCGAGCAGCTCTCGCAGATCGCTGCCCTCGACGTAGCGCATCACGAGGTACAGCCTGCCGTCCGCCTCGCCTGCCTCGTAGACGGGGATCACGTGCGGATGGTCGAGGCTTGCAGCCAGACGCGACTCGCGGAGGAATCGCTCTCGAAAGCCGGCATGGCGGGCGAGCTCCGGGGCGAGCACCTTCACCGCCACCCAGCGCCCGAGCCGCAGGTCCTCGGCCAGGTAGACGACGCCCATACCGCCGCGGCCCAGGGGCTCGGCGAGGCGATACGAACCAACTCCAAAGCCGATCACAGCGTCGCCGGACAGGGGCGAGTTGTACCACTTGCCACACGCATTGACAAGTGGCATGTCCGTCAGTCGCGGGTCGTGATCGACCACGTGAAGCGCGTCAGGCCGTCGGGCGGCGCGAGCACCCCGGGTCGGGTACCCCGCCGGACGAACGTGACGGGGGCCGGCGCATACCGGCCGATGCGGTAGCGGAGGTCGCCCAGCCCTTCTTCTCGGAACCGGGGGGAAAGCCCCATCACCAGGTGCGAGACGTTCGACGCGGCTGCCAGAAGCTCCGAGCCGCCGGCAGGGACGAGGAGCGGTTCCGCCAGGATGCCGGTCAGGCGCTGGAGGACGAGCGACGCGGTGGCGAGCAGGCGGCTGGCATTGGCGTCGTTGCCAACGGCCTGCGCGCCGACGAGCGTCAACCGCATGCCCGTGACCCGTGCGAGCTCGGCGGCGAGCTCGAGTGCCGCCCAGTCGTGTTCGCCGCCAGAGAAGGGGACCATGACGCCGTCGCCCGAGGCGGGCGCCTCGCGGCTGACGTGGAGGGCGACGTCGCACGCGGCCACGTCGAGAAGCTGATCGGTGATGCCGGCGCGTTCTCCCAGCACCGCCTCGGTGCCGTCGGCGATCAGCAGCTCGGCATCCTGGTGCAGTGCGAGCTTCCGCACGTCGTCTGCAGGCCGCGGGGACGAGAACGCCGCGACGCGGGCGAGGATGCCGGATCGGGTCAGCTCGTCCCGCTGTCGGGCCAGGCGCCTGGTGATCTGCGCCAGCCGCTCGTCGACGTTACGGCCGGGGGCCGCCGTGATGACCCGAGTCAAGACGAGCTCCCGTAGCGGCGACGCCGCGATGGTGGATCCGAGGTCGACGAGCGGCTGCAGGTCGGCCGAGGACTGCGAGACCACGAGCACCGTCCGCGGCGTCGCGTTCGAGAGGGCAGGGCCTGACACGACGGAGGGCGGGCCCGTCGGCGCGGCGAGCGCCGGATCATGGTGGAGAATCTGCCGCTCGAGGCGGGCCAGACGCGGGGACGGATCGATCCCGAGCTGGCCCATCAGGGTCGCCCGGGCGTGCCGGAACGCCGCGAGCGCCTCGGCCTGACGACCGGACCGATACAGCGCCAGGATCAGTTGTGCCCGGAGCCGCTCGCGGAGCGGGTACCGACGGACGAGCGCCTCGAGCTCTCCCATGAGGCGGGTATGTCGTCCACAGCTGAGGTCGGCATCGATGCGATCCTCCAGGCAGCCGATTCGCATCTCCTCGAGCCGATCGATCTCTGCTGCGAAGGCGTCCTCATAGCGCAAATCCGAAAGCGGGTCGCCTCGCCACTCGGCGAGCGCCTCACCGAGGAGCGTCCGTGCCTTTTCGGCCTGGTTCGCGTCCAGCGCCGAGCGCCCTGCCTCCCAGCGCCGCTCGAACCGGTGGACATCGACCTGATCCGGGCCGATCGCGAGGCGGTAACCGGGGGGGTGGCTCACGATCGGACTGACGCTCCCGTGGGCGGCAAGCAGCTTGCGAAGCTCGCTGACGTACACCTGCACCGCCTTCTGCGCCGTCGCCGGTGGCCGCTCCGCCCACAACGTGTCGATCAGGGAATCGATCGAGACAACATCGCCAAGCCTCAGCGCGAGCGCGGCCAGGATCATCCGGTGCTTTGGAGCGGACATGCCGATGGAGTCACCGTCGCGACGCACGTCGACCGGCCCCAGGAGAAGCACCTGGAGGGGACCCGGCCGCGCCCCCGACGGGCGCGCGGCCGCGGTCGCTCCGTAAAGCTGCGCAGCGAGCGCGAGCTCGGCGCCGTGGAAGGGCGTGTCGTCTGCCGTTCGGAGGCGTGGGAACCGGTCCTGGAGGCCGCTGATCATCAGCTGCATCACCCGGTCGGGGCGGTCGATGTCCTTCAGGCGTACGACCCCGAGGTCGCTCAGCGAGACCCCGTCCGGAAGAACGTCCGTCACGAGGTCCGCGGTGCTCTGCGAGAGCACGACCTGGCCGCCGTGGGCGGCGGAGCAGAGGCGTGCGACGCGATGCACGTCCAATCCGAGGTATCCGCGGTCCTCCGCGACGTCGGGCTCCCCGGTGTGGACACCGATCCGGACGCGCACCTCGTTGCCCCACCTCCACTGGCGTGCGGCAAGCCCTCGTTGAATTGCGACGGCGCTGCCCACCGCGTCACGCGCGGTGCCGAAGGCGAAGAAGAATGCATCGCCCTGCGTGTCCACCTCGTGCCCCCCGTGGCCGGCGGCCGCCGCACGCAGAAGGTCGTCATGGTCGCTCAACAGCCGAGCGTAGTCGCGCCCGAGTCGCTGCAGAAGCCGGGTGGAGCCCTCGATGTCCGTCATCATGAGGGTCACCGTCCCCGCGGGGAGTTCAACCTGCCGCCGTGTGTGTTTCGGCACTTTCGGCATGCTCCGACGCTACCAGTCCGGAGGCCGCCCGACACCTTGTCGGGTGCCTGAGCGACGAACGCGGCGCGAGGGGGTCTGACTCCAATAACAGGCGGGGCATGCGGGGACACGCTCCCACCGTCCGCTTCCGCAAGGTCGAACCCCGTCCGCTGGTCTTGATGAGGCGGAGGCCCCATTCTCGTCAGACCGCGATGCGACAACGCGTCGACGCCTCGCCCAGTGATCGCGCGCGGTGATGCCGGGTCAGGTGGCGGTGGCGGTGCGCTGGAACAGCGGCTCGAACATGTGCTCGTCAGGAACGCCGATCGAGGCGTGCGTCTGCACGAAGCGCCATTCACCATCCTCGCGGTGGGCGACCCCGGTCATGCGCACCGCGACCGTCCGGCCGTCGCGCTCGAAGCGGCCGATACCGTCGATCCACCCGACATCGCCCTCTTGATAGCCACGCAGATCATCGAGCGTGACGGTGATGTGGTATCCCTGGTCAGGGGTCGAGTCCCGCATGATCTGAAGCATCTCGTCGATGTCACGGGTGTACTCGCCGGGGTCACTGCCGATCAACACCGAGCCGTCTGTCCGGGAAAGCGCGCGCTCCATGGTGGGGAAGTCGCTCGCTTGCATGGCATCGATCATTTCACGTGCCCGCTTCTCCAACTCCGGGGATCGCTGCATCGCTCCTCCATCCGGTCGAGGCCGCGACCCCGGGTCGGGGCCGCGCGAAGCATGTGACATAAAACATCATCTCCCCGCTCATGTCAACGGCGCGAGCAGTCGCCGTCAGCGCCGCGCTCAACCGGTACCGACCTGCTTACGCCGATCGCGCTTCGGTCGCTCGCCGGTGCCGCCCGAGCCGGCGCCGGGGAGATCGGCGATGCCGTCGAGGACGAGGTCCGGCACGTAGTCCGCGCCTGCCACGTCGTGGATCGTCGAGGTTCCGGTGAGAACGAGGATCGCCTCGAGGCCCGCGCGCTTCGCACCGGCGATGTCGGAGGCCAGGTTGTCGCCGACGACGGCGATCCGCTGCGCTGTTCTCAGCAGTTCGCGTGCCATCAGGAACATGTAGGGCTCGGGCTTGCCGATGACGGTGGCCGTGATGCCGGTCGCGGTCTCGACGGCGGCGAGGATGGCGCCGGTCGCCGGCTCGGGGCCGTGTTTGCCCGGGACGACGCGGTCGCGCCCGGCCGCGTAGAGCTCAGCGCCATTGGCGACCGCCTGCGTCGCGGCGCGCAACTCGACGAAGTCGAAGCCGACGTGCCCTCCGACGACGACCAGCTCCGCGGTCCGCGCCTGGGCGGGAGCCACGAGCTGGAGGTGTGCGTGAGTCAGCTCCTCCTTGAGGGCGGGCGAGCCGATCACGTAGGCGCGACGTCCGGCATAACCCGAGCCGGCCAGGAAGCGTGCGACGGCGCTCGCCGAGGTAACGACGTCGTCAGATCGTGCCGGGATTCCGATTGCCCCGAGCCGCGCCGCCTGCTGCTCGCGAGAACTCGAGGGGTCGTTGGTGAGGAACAGGACGCGCGTGCCGCGCGCGCGGAGCGCCGCGATCGCGTCAACCGCGCCGGCGATCGCCACGCCGCCGACCCAGACGACGCCGTCGAGATCGACAAGCAGCCCGTCATAGTCGGCGGCCACGGCCGCTGCGCCGGTCGCCGCTCGCGCGGCGTCCCGGTCGCCGACGATGCGCGCGAGCATGGCCGTGTAGTCGCGCCGACCCAGGCCCGCTGCCTCGGCCTCGATGAGCCAGCGACGTGTGGCCTCGAGCAAAGCGAGCTCATGACGTCCATGGCGGGCAGCGGCGCGGATCAGGTCGGCGTCCTTGCGGGCCAGGGAGAGGGCGAAGCGCCGCGGGTACTTGCCGTCGGAGATCGCCGTGCGGCGGCGCTCGGCCTGCTGGCCCAGCGGCGTCGCCGCCAGGACGTTGTACGTCGCCTCGTCCGGAAGCCCGACCCGGCGTGCAAGGGCGATCGCCTCGCCGACGAGGGCGACGCTGCCGAAGAGGACGGCGTTGGCGACGAGCTTGGCCGCGGCGCCGCTTCCGAGCGGGCCGACGCGATGGACGGTACCGAGCTGTTCGAGCAGCCGGCGGACCGCCGCGACAGCCTCGGGTTCTCCGCCGGCGAAGACGGTCAAGGTCCCCGTCTCGGCCTCGGCGATGCCGCCGAGCACCGGCGCGTCGATGAGACCTGAGCCGGCCTGCAGCTTGTGCTCCAGCTCGACGACGGCCGGCGGCCCGACCGTCGACATCTCGATCACCTTCAGCGCGGCGTCGGCTCCGGCCACGATTCCGTCGCTGCCGTCGCTGACGGCACGCAGTGCCTCGGGGTCGGCGACGATCGTGATCAGCACGTCGGCGCGGCTCGCCGCCTCGGCCGGTGTCGCCGCCGCCACAGCGCCGAGCTCGAGCAGCGGGCCGAGCTTTTCCGGCGAGCGGTTCCACACGACGAGGGGGTATCCGGCTGCGAGCAGCCGCGCGGCGATCCGTGAGCCCATGGCGCCGAGCCCGACGACGGCGACGGTCATCGTCTGTGCCCCTCCGGCCGGGTGACAGGCGGCGGCTCGGTCATCGCTGACTCTCTGTCGTTAACCGCAGCCCGAGGGCGATCAGAACCAATCCGGTCAGTGCTTCGAGGAAAGGCCGCATGCGCCCGTGGCAGACGACGCCGCTCGCTTTGGCGACGGCGAATGCGTAGCCGCTCAACCAGGCGAGCGTCAGCGCCGAGAAGAGCAGCCCCAGTGTGAGCAAGACGGGCAGGGCCCCACGACCATGGGGCGCGAATTGCGGCAAGAGCGCCGGAAAGAAGGCGATCATCTTCGGGTTTGTCAGGTTGCTGACGAGGCCCTGCCGAAACGCGACCAACGGCGCCAGCGCAGGCGCCGCTTCCGCGCGCTCGGCGCCTGCGCTATCGCCACTCCGCCGCGCGGCGGCGCGCAGCGCTTGCAGGCCGAGCACGGCGAGATAAAGGGCGCCGGCGTACTTGACGGCGCGGAAGACCGGCTCCGACGCGACCAGAAGGGCTGCGATGCCGGCGCTGGTGGCGATCGTCCAGGTTGCCTGGCCAGCCGCGACGCCGAGGCCGGTGAAGACGCCGCCGTGCCGCCCGCCGAGCAGCGTGTTGCGAATGGTGAGCGCGGTGTCTGGTCCCGGCGTGACGATGACGATGATCGCGACGACCAGGAAGGCCGGCAGACTGCCCATCACTCGCCTCTCAGTGCGCCGTCACGCCCGACGTCAGCGGTCACGTCGAGCTGGTTGCGCCAAAGCGGCGAGATCAGGGCCGCGCACCGCTCGAACAGCTGCGCATCGTCGGCGGTGAAGGCGCTGGGAATCTCGCTCTCTCCATCGATCAAGCCGACCGGGGCGCTGCCCGCGAGCACGGGGACGACGATCTCCGACCGCGTCGACGAGTGCGTCGTCAGGTAGCGCGCGTCGGCACCGACGTCCTCGACGACGACCGGACGCCGCGTGGCCACGGCAGCGCCGCCGAGCCCGGCGCCGCGCGGGAACCGAGGGTGAGCCGGCGGACCGGGGCCGTCCCAGGCGAGGACGGCGATCTCGTCGCGGCCGACGTCGTAGATGCCGACCCAGCGGTAGCCGCCGTACCGGCGGATGGCGGCCGCGATCCGCGCGGCCCGCGCGCTGCGCTGACCGGCTGCGGCGCTGGCCTCGATCAGCTCGCGTGTAAGCTCGCCGCCGGTCACTCCCGCCACCGCTCCGGAGGCGCGAATGGCGATGGCCGCTGGTAGCCGCTGACGTAGCCGGGCACGACGACCCTCGCCGGGACGTGATCCGCCCTTCGTGGCCGCTCGGCCGTGAGCCGCAGGGGGATGACGCCCGCCCAGATCGGCAGATCCAGGTCGCACTCCAAGTCCGCCGGCGGCCCGCTGCGCATCTTGGCCGACGCCTCGTCGATCTGGAGCGCAAGGACCATGGTCGCCTTCAACTCCTCGTCGCGCGGCGCCCGCGCCTCGCGTGAGCGGCCGGGGGCGACGTGCTCGACGACCGCCGTGAGCGCGGCGCGCTTCTGCTCCGCGTCTTCGACGGTGCGCGCGTGGCCGAGGACGACCGCGGAGCGGTAGTTGAGCGAGCTCTTGTACACCGAGCGGGCGAGGACGACGCCGTCGATCAACGTCGCCGTCACGCAGACGTCGATGCCGGCGGCAAGCCGGCGCAGCATGCGGCTCGCCGGCGAGCCATGCAGGTAGAGCGTGTCGCCGACGCGGGCGTGGATGGTCGGGATGACGAACGGCTGACCGTCGACAGGGAAGCCGACATGGCAGACCACCGCCTCGTCGAGGATGGCGTCGATCGCCTCTCGCTCGTAGATGGCGCGCTCCGGATGACGGCGAACGTTCGTACGCGGTGAGCGCTCGGTCACGTCGTTGCCTCTCCGTCCCCTCGTCGTCGATACTTGGTCAGCCGGCGCTCGAGGTTGGCACGGACCGCGGGCCAGTCGTCGTCGATGACCCTGTAACAGGCCGAGTCGCGGCGTTGGCCGTCTCGGACCAGCATGTGCTTGCGGAGCACGCCCTCGAACCGCGCCGGCAGCGCTTCCAGCGGGAGCGCGCGGAGATCGAGGCCGTCTGAATCGCTGGCAAGCCGGCTCCCTATATGTGCTAGCACATTCATAAGATGGTGCTAATGTAATATGCCATGGCAGACCCAGCCATGCCAACGTCTGCGCTCGTCAGCGGCCGAACCGCCCGTGAGATCGCCGCCAGCATCGAGGCCCGTATCCGTGATGGCGCGCTGCGGCCGGGCGCGCGGCTGCCGACCATTCGCGATCTGGCAGCCGGAGCCGGCGTCAGTCCGATGACCGTGACCACGGCCTACCGCGAGCTGCGCCGTCGCGGGCTGATCAGTTCCGCCGGCCGCCGCGGGACGCGGGTCAGCGAGCAGCCGCCGCTGCCGGTCAGCGCGGCGCCGTTCGTGCCGCCGGGCAGTCGCGATCTGGCGACCGGGAACCCCGATCCCGAGCTACTGCCGCTGGTGACCACGGCCCTGGCGCGTTTTCCGCCGCGGCCGCGGGCCCATCCCTACGCCGGCAAGCTCGATCGCATTGTCGACCTCGCCGAGCGTGCCTTCGCCGCCGACGGGATACCGGTGGCGGCACTGGCCGTGGTCGGTGGCGCCCTCGACGGAGTCGAGCGTGTGCTCGCCGCCCAGCTCATCCCCGGGGACACGATCGCCGTCGAGGATCCGACGTTCCCGCGCATCGTCGATCTGCTGCGCGCGCTCGGCTTCGTGCCGGCGCCGGTCGGCGTCGATGACGATGGGCTGAAGCCGGACGAGCTCGATCGGGCCCTGGCGGCAGGGGCCAAGGCGCTGATGCTGACGCCGCGCTGGCAGAACCCGTTCGGCTCGCGTCTGACGGCGGAGCGTGCGGCCGAGCTGCGTCAGATACTCGACCGGTTCGAGGAGGTGCTGATCGTCGAGGACGATTTCGCCGGGCTGATCGCCGGCGAGCAGGCCCACAGCGTCGGCGCCGGGCGGAGGCGCTGGGCCACGATACGCTCGGTCTCGAAGGCGCTCGGTGCCGACTACCGGCTCGCCGTCATGACCGGCGATCCGGCCACGGTGGCCCGCGTCGAAGGACGCCAGCTCCTGGCGACCGGGTGGGTCAGCCACGTCTTGCAAGAGCTCGTTGCCAACCTTTGGAGCGACGAGGACGTGCAGGCGGCCATCGCTGAGACGAGCACCGTCTACGACGCCCGCCGGCGGCTGATGCTGCACGAACTGGCGGGACGCGGCATCAAGGCGTACGGGGCCTCGGGTCTGAATGTCTGGATCCCGGTCGCCGAGGAGGCGCCGGCGGTCGCCGGCATGCTGCAACGCGGCTGGGCGATCACCGCCGGCGAGCGCTGGCGCCAGCGGAGCGGGCCGGCCGTCCGCATCACCATCTCGACCTTGCGCAACGATGAGGCCCGGGCTGTTGTCCAGGATCTGGCCGAGGTGCTCGAGCGACGTACGGGCGCCTTCTCCTCATGAGCATCCGTGCGGCGACTTGGCGACCTCCAACCCAAACAGCGACGCCGGGCAGTCCGGCCGTCGGGTCTCTGCTCGCTATGGTGTTCCCGCGAGGACGGTCCGGCGACGGGCGCGGCGGAGGAAGGCTGCCAGGCAAACGGCGGCGGAGAGGCCGACAACGGCCTCGATGATGGACGCCGTGCGGGAAGGCTGGAAGCCGAACGACGCCACGCCGCCGGTGTCGTGGAGGGCGGCCCAGAGCAGAGGCTCGGCATCCAGCAGGAGAATCACCGCGACCCCGAGCACGGGGTAGCGGCGCCGGCGCCAGAACCCGCCGAGTGCGCCGAATACCGGGCCGCTGATGAGGCCGCGCGGAATCCAGTAGCCCGTTGCGCCGAGTGTGAGCCGCAGGTCGGTTGCGAGCGAGTGGGGACCGAGATCGAGCACGAAGGCGTTCGTGACGTTGAAGGTGACGAGCGCGGTGACCGTGGCTGCCAGCCCCGCCGCGGCAGCGGCCGGTTCACGCCGGTGCACCGCGGCGCCCGCGAAGAACGGGAGCAGCAGCCAGGGCGCGCTCAGGTTCCCGATGTCGTCACGTATCCCGGCATCGTTACCTTTCAGGACCGACATCACGGCGCCGAACGTCGCCGCCGCCAAAAGGACAAGCAGAACCCGTCGCGCGGTGCGTCTACGTCCCACTGCAACGATCCTACCGGCGAATCGGCGCGAGAGGAAGCCACCGCTGCGGCCGAGCTTTGGCTGCAGGCGATTGGGGCCAGGCAGGCACCGAGCGGGTAGCGGTCAGTGGCACGGCGCCGAGCCGGAGTCGACGGTACCGCCGCTCGTGTTCACGAACCGCCAGTCGTAGCTTGAGGGATGAAGCGTGAGCTTGAGGACGCCGAACGTCTTGCTCGTCTTCGCGACGTTGTGGCTCCCGTTGAGCAAGAACAGGTCTTCGCCGCCGGTGCCGACGATGAACTGGCGGATTCCGCGGCTCGAGTCCACGTGGCCGGCGGCGTCCTGGGGCGCAAACCGGCCGTATGTGTGCAGGTGCCCGGCCAGGATGACGTCCGCGCCGGCGTTGTAGAGGATCTGCCAGAAGTCCTTGTAGCTGCTGACGGGTGTGCTCGTGCCGTTGTAGAACGGCTGGTGCCAGTAGGCCAGGGTGCAGGTGGCGGAGCCCAGGTTCTGCTTCAGGAAATTCCCCTGCGGCGAGCCGGAGGTGCAGCCGCCGACCTTGCCGCAGTTGCCGTTCAGCGCGATCAGGTGCCATGAGCCGAGGTTCCACGCATAGTCGCCGCGCGGGTCGCCGGCCGCGGCGCCGAAGTACCGGAAGTAGCCCGCCGCCCCCGACGAGCAGTCCGTGCCGCCGCTGGTTTGGTACTCGTGATTCCCGGCGACAGGATGGGTCATCGCAAGAACGCGCCCCCACGACGGATCGTACGACTTGAGATACGCCTGATAGCCTCCGCACTCGTACTGGTTGTCGCCCAGCGGGAGCACGGCGCGGATGGCCGAATCGGCGGCGATCAGGTTGGACGTCGCGAGCTGGCGACAGGCGCTGCTCGTCCCCTTGCCGCCGTTGAACTTGGAGCTGGCAGGGTCGCAGGCGATATCGCCGGCGGTGGCGACCACCGGGTCGGAGGCGGCAGCGGCGGTCGCGCCCGGTGCGCCGGTTACGGCCGACAGCGAGCCGGCCGGAGCGGCCATGACCCACGCGCAGAGCGCGGCGGCCGCGAGGAGAAGATTCCTGCTGCGCCGGGCCGCGACCACGCGACGACGACGTTCTGCGGGCTCGTCGGCGCGAGCGAGAGAATACATACTCGAACGACTCACACTTCCCTCTCCGACCCTGCTGGTAGTAGCGCCCAGCACGAGCGTCGCGACCGTACACCACCGGCGTACGGCTGTGCAAGCACGCAGGGCGGTCTTTAGGCCGCTTGCGCCGTGGGCCGGTGCCGAGCACCGCGAACCGGCGACTCACCGAAGCTCGGCCAGAGCAGCGCGTGGGCATGAACCCTCGTCGTCTCCTCAGCCTCCGCACGTCATCGCGCCGGCTGCGCCACCGAAGAGCACGACGGCACTCGCCTTGTCTCGCATGACCCGAACCTCGATTCGGCGCCCCGATCGCGGCAAGCAACCTGACTCGGCACGACGGATACCTCTCAGGAGATGTGGCTCGGAGCGGAACGGTGGAGGGGGTCTTCCAGGCGGGCGATCCGCCCACTCGCGCGAGCCATCACGGGAACTCGCGCTCTTGATGCGGCTCTGCATCCATTGCGCTCGCCCTCCTCTCGAGCGCTCGCGCCCCGACCGGGTCACCCATCGCCGATAGCGTGGCGGCGAGGTTGTTCATGGCGGCGAGCGTGTCGGGGTGCTCGTCGCCCAGCACCCGCCGGCTCGCGTCCAGCACCTGCTCTTGCAGCGTGCGCGCCTCGACCAGTTCGCCCATCCCCCGCAGGGTCCACGCGAGACCGCCCGTGGCGGCGACCGTGTCCGGGTGCTCGTCGCCCAGCACCCGCCGGCTCGCGGCCAGCACCTGCTCTTGCAGCCTGCGTGCCCCGACCAGGTCGCCCATCCCCCGCAGCGTCCACGCGAGGTTGTTCATGGCGGTGAGCGTGTCGGGGTGCTCGTCGCCCAGCACCCGCCGGCTCACGTCCAGCACCTGCTCCTGCAGCCTGCGCGCCTCCACGCGGTCACCCACTCTTCGCAGCGTCCACGCGAGATTGCCCGTGACCGTCCGGATGCCGGGATGCTGGTCGCCCAGCACGCGCCGGCTCGCGTTCAGCACCTGCTCTTGCAGTCTGCGCGCCTCGACCAGGTCACCCATCGCCGACAGCATGGCGGCGAGGTTGTGCGCGGCGGCGAGTGTGTCGGGGTGCTCGTCGCCCAGCACCCGTCGGCTCACGCTCAGCACCTGCTCTTGCAGCCTGCGCGCGCCGACCAGTTCACCCGCCCCCCATAGCGTCCACACGAGATTGGCCGTGACGGTCAGGACGTCGGGGTGCTCGTCGCCCAGCACGCGCCGGCTCGCGTCCAGCGCCTGCTCTTGCAGTCTGCGCGCCTCGACCAGGTCACCCATCGCCGCCAGCGTGGCGGCGAGGTCCTTCATCGCGGTGAGCGTGTCGGGGTGCTCGGCGCCCAGGACCCGCCGGTTCGCGTCCAGCGCCTGCTCTTGCCGCCTGCGTGCCTCGACGAGGTCACCCATCCCCTGCAGCCTCCACGCGAGATTGTTCATGGCGGTGAGCGTGTCGGGGTGTTCGGCGCCCAGCACCCGCGCGCTCGCGGTCAGCACCTGCTCCTGAAGGGCGCGCGCGGACGGGTACCGACCTCGCAAATCGTCGAAGTGGGCGACCCAGGCGACATGGAGCCAGTCGCGTGCGTCGGGTCGCGCGCCTGTTCGAGAGCTCTGGCGGCATTCCCCTCTCTTCTCGGTCCCGGTAATGCCCCCTTCACCAAGGGGAGACACTCGTCCACGAGGACGACCTCGGGGCGTGTTTGCTGAAGTGCGCGTCGGATCGACGCCGACGCGACGGGACTCCCGGATGACGAGCTCGACGCCATGCTCGGGGCGCCACCCAAGCTGCTCCAGGCGGAGCGCCGCGATGGACGCCTGACCTCCTGCCACCCGACGAGACGGGGACGCCGATCGGCGTGGCTACCTCGTTCGTCTCGCCGCGAGGTCTGGAGTCGGCTGCAGCGTCCACGCTCCCCGATCACCGCGGCTCGACCTCATGTCAGGGCCAATCGCTCGGCGCGTTCGGAGGGTGGATGTAGCGGGTGCCCTGCGACTCCCCGTGCTTCCGGCGTTGGATGAGGATGAGAGGACGAGCGCTGACGCCACCAGCCCCGTGAACCCGAGCGGGAAGAGGACGAGCGCCGACGCTGCGAACCCCGTCAACCCGAGTGGGGAGTGGGCGGCTCCGGAGGCGTGGCTCAGGGTGGAGACGACCACCCCGGTAAGGAAGATGCCCCAGACGTCGGCGATCACGAATGCTGCCACCGCCCGGCCGAAGGTGACGGCCGAACCATAGGTCTGGATGACCCATCGAGCGACGGCAGCCCGAATGAGGAGGCCAAGGCCGTAGAGCACCGCCGCCGCAGCCAGCACCCACTGCACCACTCTTGGGGCGTCAATGGCAGCCCGAGCGGTGTTCAGCGGACTCAGAACGACCGCTCCGAGGCTTGTCGAGACGATCGTCTGCGAGTATGCGATCGAGGCGATGAAGCTGGCGACGCTCGCAAGCAGCACGGCTGCCAACGCGAGCGTGAATGTGGGCTGTCGGCCTCCGTACGTCACACCTCGAATATCCAGGCCTCGACGGCGGCTGTCCATCGCTCGCAGAGATGAGCTGTCGACTCAGCCCCCCAGAGGGCAGGCGCGAGGAGGGTGCCGCCCCAGAGCGCCGTACACGAGACGTTGCGCTTGACCACGAGTTGCATCCGTCGTGCGGCCCGCGGCACTCGGGCGTTCCCCCGCCTGTGGGCTGCTACTTGAAGTGGTACGCCCAGATGGCGTCGACGAACGTGTCGCCGTTACCCGTCGCATCCCAGATGAGCTTGAAGCCGAACTTCTGCCTCCGGTGCCGGGAACCGGCGTCACGCCTCGGATGTTGGTGGCCCCGCCCGACCCGATCAGGTACACGCACACACCTTTGCGGGCGGCGCCTTCGGGCGTGCCGCGCTGCCCCCGCAGCCCGTGAAGTCGCCGCTGTCGCCGCTTCCCGTCCCGACGACCTTCACGTCGGTGTCGTGGATGCGGTTCGCGGCCGGCCGCTGGAACGATGCGTCGACGCCCCAGTCGGCCCCCATTCGTCGATCCCGCCGGCAACTGCGTGTCGAAGTCGCCGCCGACCATCCCCTTGATGGTGGGCTTCGGCGGGTCAGCCGTCGATCGGGCGACGCCGACGCCGAGAAAAACGACGAGCGCGACCACGGCTCCGAGAAGGAGTCTGATCTTCATCGGTTCCTCCCTGCTGCCGTTTGTCCGAGGCGCCGGGCCCGACGTCGTGAGAAGTGTGACTATCCCATGGAGCCCCCTCGCCGCAAGGCAACATGTCATGCGTTGCCGGAAGCGCCTACCGGCGCGTTGTGTGGCTCGGTTCAGCGGCCGACGCGCGCCGTCTGCCCGGAGCGCCGGCCGTTCCCGGCCGGGCGCCCCGGGCTGCCGGTGCCGATCAGCGCACGATGGTGTCGCAGTACGTGCTGTCCGGGCCGAACGGCCCGCCGCACTGCTCGGTCTGCGCGAACTGCTCGGCCTGGCCGTAGTCGTTGGCCGTCGTCGGGTAGTCGACGCCGTACGAGAACGAGCCGTCGCCGTTGCGCGTGTACCACGGGTAGATGCAGAACGGGCCGCCGTAGCCCGTGCATGTCGAGCCTGTCTCGGTCGGGTCGAGGACCTCGGCCTTTCCGCCGTAGTCCGAGACGAGTCCCCAGCGGGAGGGATGCGAGCCGTCCGCGAAGGTCACGCCGAGGATGTGGATCGGCGGGCTCTGCCCCGCCCAGGCCGGAGCGTCGTAGGAATAGCAACCGGCCTCGCCGGGCCAGCAGAACGCGCTCGCCGGGCTCACAAACGGCGAGGTGTGCCCGATCTCCCACACGAATGAGGCGGGCGTGTCGTGCACCGCGCCCCAGCCGAGCGAGTTGCCGACCTTCTGCACCGAGTAGGAGGGCATCAGCGGGCCGTCCGACTTGGAGTTCAGGACGATCGTGCCCGATCCGCCGGTCGTCGCATCGGAGACGGTGATGTGCCAGCCGTCCTTCGCCGCCGTGACGAAGTAGTGCACGGAGACCGTGTCGCCCGCATGCATCACGAGCGGTGCGGAGGACTTCCCCGCGGTCAGCATCGCGTTGAACGCGGCCGGCTCGTGGTAGTTCGGCTTCTGCCCCGTCGTCGTCAGGCTCCACACGGGCGAGCAGACCGTGTAGTCGCCGGGGACGTTCGAGACGACGAACGCACCATTTGGATTGCAGTTGCTCACGAGCGCGTTTGGATAGAACTGCAGCTCCTCGAACGCCTGGCCGAACAGGCTGTTCGCGTCGTCGACCGTGCCGCCGAACCAGAACGTTGGCCCGACTGCGTCGACCGGAAAGCTGCCGTTCGAGGGCAGCACGAACTTCCACGTGAGGTCCTGCGCGGAGCCGGCGAGATTCGAGATCGGGTCGAGCTCCGGCTCGTCGTGTCCCGAGCAGCCCGCCGTGTAGTGCGGCTCGAAGACGTCCTCGATGTACGCGGGCCGGTGTGCGATGCACCCTCCGCCCTGACCGCCCGCAGCGCTCGCGGTCGGTACGCCCACCGACATCACAAAGACCGCGGCGAACGCCGCGCCCACCAACCACCGCTTCATCACCAGCCCCCTCGTCGTTCGGCCACCTGCCTGGGTGACAGATTATCGCCCGGGCGTGGCGCACGTCAATCGGGCACCCGGCCGCCCTTCGGCACGGCGCCGGTGGACGCGCTGGGCGGGGTCCGCCGAGCGCGTCCACCGGTCTCGTGCGTCGGCCTCAGTGGCCGCCGCCGGCGTTGGTGGCGATGGTGATCGCGCGTGCGATCGTCGGTCGGAGCCGCCGTGGTGCGTTCGGCTTGGTGGCAGTGAGACGGGCCGCTTCCGCAGCGAGGTTGTGCTGGAGTGCGGCAATGGCCGTCTGGATCCCGTTCTGGGCGCTCGGCGGCAGCGACGAGACCAGCGCGCTGAGCAGCGCGACGGCGTGTGCCTGGCCCTTCACGTCCACTTCGATGTCCGCGGCCGCCTGGTTCTTCGCGATCCGGCCGACGCCCCGGGTCGTTGTGTCGCGTGCGAGCTGGGCCACCGCAGCACGGTGAGCCGCGGTGACACGCGAGAGCGCGGTCGCGATCCCTGGCTGGGCCTGCGCCGGCAGGAGCGGCATCAGCGCCTCGAGCTTCGCGACGGCGTTCGCCGCGCGGCGGGTGTCAGCGTTCACCGCCGCCGCCGTGCGATCCTGCAGAAGCCCGCCGCGGCGCAGCTGCCGCTCGGCCACGGCCAGCGCGCGCTGGTCGGCGCCCTCCTGCTTGGCGACGGCGACGACGGCCTTCGCTGCGGCCAACCGCGACGCGGGATCGCCGGCGGCCTGGATCAGCTTCGCGGTCTGGGCGACCGCCAGGCCGATCTGGCTGCGGTTCGCGGCCAGCGCCCGCGAACCTTTGCCGTAGGCATGCGCATTGAACGCCGACACGGCCCGCGTCAGGGCGACATTGGCTGCCCTGGTGTGCGAGAGCACGGTCGAGAGCGAGATCGTCTGACCTTGCGCCGGCACGACTCCGATCGTGGCGGCGAGAGCTGCTCCCAAAAGGATTGTTCGCTTCATGGTCCCCCCGAGGACGACGGTTCATGCGGTCGCCGGCTGGCCCGGCCGACCGCCCTCTGCCAACAACAGCGAGGCACGCCAAGGAAACGCATCACCCATAACAGAACGCTTACGGCCGGCGGAAGATGGCCGGTACGGCCGGCGTCCGGTCGAGAAAGGGCTGCACCAAGCGGTAGTTCGCCCACAGGGCAAACGTCGAGACGCGGAGGAGGCGACGTGGCGACTTCACGGTCGGAGGGCAACGGGGCCGAGGGCCGGACCTCGGCGCGGGAGGATGTTCAGGCGCGCCTCGATGTGCTGTTCGAGGAGTTCCGGCGTGAGGACGAGCTGGCGGCGCGAAAGGCCCTCGAGCGGTTCTACGCCGACGGCCGGCCCAACGCACGGCTGAGCGTCGAGGCGGCGGCCCGGTTCCTGGGCGGGCGGCGGGGTTCCGACGGCGTGCGGACGTGGACCACCGACCTGCTCGAGTGGCTGGGCGGCCAGGCGGCCTTCGAGGCGCTGCGCGACTGGTTCACGCGTTGCACGAACCAGGACAAGGCCGACTACCAGTACACGCGGTTCTTCGCCTTGCGCGCGATGGATCGCATCACGCGCGGGTCCGATGCGACGTTCGCGCGCGGCGCGGACGAGTTCCTCGACCTGGTGCATCGCGTCGACGACGACGAGGAGGAGGGGCCGCTCGCGGCCGCGGCGGCGATTGCGATCGCCGACGAATCGGAGGACCGTCTGCGCCAGCGGCTGGAGCGCTTCGCGCAGCCCGGCGACGCGGGCAGGAACGACGTGAAGACCTGGGCGACGCTGCGGGCGCTCACCGAGTTTCCCCACCCCGACCTCGCCGACGAGCTGATCACGATCGTCGATCGGAGCTGCTACCGCGAGCACGTGCGCTGGGCCATCCGCGCGCTCGGCGGTTGCCGCGCGCCCCGGAAGGTGCCGGAGCGGAGGGTGATCCAGAAGCTGGGCACGGTGGTGGCGACCAACGGCCGGCGGGAGGCGCGGCTCGCCGCCGTCGAGTCGCTCGGCCGGCTCGGCAGCCGCGAGGCGACGGACAGCCTGTTGCGCGCGCTCCTCGACGACGACGCGGAGGTCCGGCGCCAGGCGGCCGTCTCCCTGACGCTCGTCTATCCCGACGGCCTTGCGGAGGTCGCCCGGCTCATCTGCGAGGAGGCCTTCTCGCTCGACGAGACGTGCGAGGACCACCTCGACCACCTCGCCGACGCGCTCAGGCTCGTCGGCGCACGGGACATCGCCTCGGAGCAGTTCGCCGCGCAGCTCGACAGCGACGCGGATCGCATCCGGCAGGTTGCGGAGCGCATGCTGCTGCAGCTGGGCGGCCGTTCGGCGATGCGGGCGTTCAACCGGCGCCAGGTGCTGGCGCGGCTGGACGAGACCCTGGCCGGATCCGAGCAAGCGGTCCAGGGGAACTTCGAGAACATGACCTTCGCGGCGAAGCGCAACTACTACTTCGCCCTCGCCGTGAACGCGCTCGTCGTCGGCATCGGGCTCGCGGTTGCCGTGATCGGCGTCATGGAGATCGCGCGCCATCCCGAGGGCGTGGGTCCCTGGCTGGCGGTCTCGAGCGGCGGCGGCCTGCTGACCGCCGTCGTCTCGGAGTACCTGATCGGCTCGCGCATGCGCGGCCGCGACGACGTCCGGGCGCTTGCGCGCTTCCATTTCGTGTACTTCGGGTTCCTGCGCAAGCTGAGCCAGATCGACGCGACGTTCCGGCGCACATATCTCGAGTCCGGCGACCTGAAGCCCGCCTATCTGTCGGCCACCCTGCGACAGCTCGATCAGGCGGTCGACACCGCGCTCGCAGGGCTCGCCGACCGTGAGGCCGCTCGGGGCGAGGAGCCCGCGCCGGTCAGGCCGGCCGTGCAAGGCGCCGCCTAGAGCGCTGAGCCCGTGCGAGTTCGCTGATCTACCATGGGTGCATGGTCGGCGACCATGACCGCGAACGCACGCTCTCGACGCTTCGGGAGCACTACGCCTGCGGCCGCCTGACGGTGGAGGAGCTCTCGAGCCGCAGCGACCGGGTGCTCGCGTCGCGGAGCCACGGTGAGCTTCGCGCCGCCCTGGCCGGCCTGCCCGTCCGATGGGGATCCGCCGATCTCGCCGGCATCGGAGACTCGCTGGCGCGGACGGTGGTCCGCGGCGCGGTCCTGCTGGCGCTGACAGGGGCGTACGTCGTGTTCAGCGTCACACTTGTCCTCGTGCTCGTCCTGGCGCTGATCCTGCACGGCCCGACGACGCCCGTCCTGCTGACCTTCCTCGTTATCTGGGTGGTTCCGACCTACCTGGTAGCTCGCATGTGGCGGCGGGTCGAGCTCCCCCGGCTCCGCCGTTCCGTCTAGGCGGGCACCACCGGATGCGGATCCGGCGCGCCGGACAACGCGTCCGGCCCTGACTCACAGCCGCGCCACGAGCGCCTCGAATGGGCGCAGCTCGAGCTTCGCGAGTGTCACGTCGCCGGCCCGGCGTCGTGCGTCGCTCGAGATCACGATGCGGGCGTGGTGCGGCAGGTCGGGCGGACACGTGAAGGCGCGCTCTTCGGCCGCGAAGTTGACGACGGCGAGCATCCGGCCCGGGTTGCCGACCCGCACCCATGCGAGCAGGTCGTCCCCCGCGTCCAGCGATCGCTGCTCGCCTGCCTGGAGCGCCGGCGCCCCGGCGCTCCGGAGGGCCGCCAGGCGGCGCGCGAGGTGCAATGTCGAATCGTCCTCGGCCTCCTGGCGCTCCACGTTCAGCTGCTCGGCACGCGACGTCACCGGAAGCCACGGCCGGCCGGTCGTGAAGCCCGCACCGGGGCCGGCTTGCGACGGCGGGCTCCACGGGATCGGCGCCCGCTCGGGATCGCGCCCGTCGATGTCGACGACGCACGCCGGCGGGATCTCGCTGTCCGGGAGCCCGAGCTCCTCGCCCTGGTAGACGAACGGCGTCCCCCGCATGGCGTAGAGCATCACGAGCACCTCGCGGGCCTGGCGATCGCCGAAGCGGGACGCGACCCTCGGGTGGTCGTGGTTCGCCAGGAACCACGCCGGCCAGGCGGCGTCGGACGACATGGCTTGGAACCGATCGATCGCCGCCCGGAACGCGGCCGCGTCCCAGGGCAGGTGCAGGAACACGAAGTTGTGCGCGAGGTGCAGCTCGTCGCCCGAATTCACGTAGGCGAGCATCCGCTCCAGGTCGAGCAGGTAGACCTCGCCGATGAGCGCGCGCTCCGGATACTCGTCCACCACCGCCCGCAGGCGCCGGAGCCGCTCGTGGATGGTCGGCTGCCAGTCCTCCCAGGGAACCGGCTCGCCGGGCGCCGGGTCGCGCAGCAGCGGATCCTTCGCGATCTTGTGGACGACGTCGATGCGGAAGCCGTCGACGCCGCGGTCGCACCAGAACCGGACCACGTCGTGCATCGCCGCCTCCACGTCCGGGTTGTCCCAGTT
Organism: Actinomycetota bacterium; assembly: GCA_046732235.1. Lineage (GTDB taxonomy): Bacteria > Actinomycetota > Thermoleophilia > Gaiellales > JAICJC01 > JAICJC01. The sequence continues at coordinate 5,749 of JBKPMQ010000013.1, read as the reverse complement.
CAGGTCGGGCTGCTCTCGCCGGAACGAGTGCAGGTACCACTGGGCCGTCCGCTCGTCGTACGTCCAGGCGCCTCCGACGGCGGCGAACGACGATCGCCACTCGTTCGGCGGGATCCCCGGGCCCCGTCCGTCCCGCCACACGTACCAGTCGCGGCGGGGGTTCGCGCGGCTGGACCGGGACTCGACGAACCAGGGGTGCCGATCGGAGGTGTGGTTGGGCACGAGGTCGACGACGACCCGGATCCCCCGCGCATGGGCCTCGTGCACGAGCCGGTCGAACCCTGTGAGGTCGCCGAACAGGGGATCGACGTCGCAGTAGTCGGCGACGTCGTAGCCGAAGTCGGCCATCGGCGAGGGGTAGAACGGTGACAGCCACACCGCCGAGACGTGCAGCGAGGCGAGATAGTCGAGCCGCGACACGATCCCGGCCAGGTCGCCGACGCCATCGCCGTTCGAGTCGGCGAAGGAGCGGGGGTAGATCTGGTAGATCGCTCCTCGCTGCCACCACGGGATCGCCACGATCCGTGTCTCTACCACCCGCGGCCGGCGAGGAAACGCCTGGACCGCCCGCCCGATCGCATGCTACGATCGCCACCAAGGTAGGTTGCGACCAGGTGGGAAGAGTGAGACGAGTCATCGCGCTCCTCGCCGCGTGCACGTGGGTTGTCGCGTCTCCGGGCGCCGGAGGCGCGTCGGTCCCGGCCGGCGGCATCATCGACCTGAACTTCGGCGGGATCTCCGGATCGACGGTGCCGGATCAGTCCGGCGCCGGAAACGACGGCGCGGGCAAGAAGGGCGCCATCGGGGCGGAGACCGCCTGGAACCCCGGCACGACCTCGGACTCCCAGGGGGATCCCGCGGTGGTCTTCGACGGCGTGCAGAAGGAGCGCATCGAGATCCCCGATCGAGCCGGGAGCCTCAATGTCAATCACTTCTCCATCCTGGTGCGGTTTACGCTGAACGAGTCCGTCGACACCGATCCCGCCCACCAGCGCTACGAGCTCATGGAGAAGGCCGGCAGCTTCTGGTTCAACGTGCGCGAGGACACGACCCCCAAGTACCGCCTCCGGGTGGGCGGATTCTTCAACGGCAAGGCCGTCGACAGTTTCACCGGGAACCGGGTCATCCCGAGCAACACCCTGACGTGGGCGATCGCGACGTACGACGGCGCGCAGCTGACGACCTACGTCGCGAACGGCGACGGGAGCAACCTCGCACTGGACAAGAGCGTGGCCCAGACGGGCACCCTGGCCACCGGCGCCACCATCACCGGGATCGACGAGAACCTGGTGGTCGGGGCGAAGCACCGCAAGGGCCACGCCCCCGGCGGCAGCGGGACGAACGAGGTTCTGGAGGCCTTCTTCAACGGCACGATGTCGCGGTTCCTGGTGTTCGGCACGGCGCTGACGCAGGCCCAGATCTCGTCGCTCATCTCGGGATCGGCGCCGAGCGGGACGCCCGGCGCCGTCCGGGAGCAGTTCGTCCAGAACTCGGTGATGAGCACCGGATCCACCCCCACCGTCCCGTACAAGGTCTCGTGGGGACAGGGGACCTGCCCTGACGGCTCGACCTACCGCGTCACCCTCACGACCGGCGGGACCTCGAGCACGCCCTTCACGGGCACCGCGTTGACGACGACCGTCAGCCTCCCGGTCGGGGCGAGCGCCACGATCGCCGTCGATTGCGGCGGCCCGAGCTCCGCGACAAGCTTCACGTCGGCCGGCTTCCAGGAGGGAAGCGCCTCCTACACGGGCACATGGCACAGCACGACCTTCGCCGGCGCCTGGGGCGGCACGGCCAGGTACGCCACCGCCGCGTCGGCCTCGTCGTCCTTCCGCTGTGCGTCATGCGATGCGGTCGCCTGGGTGACGGACGAGGACTCGGCCCACGGCTCGGCCAAGGTGTACGTCGACGGCGTGCTGAAGGCGACCGTCAACACCCAGTCGTCGTCCACGCGGAACCGCGTGATCGCCTATCAGTTCCAGTGGGCGAGCAACGGCGCGCACACGCTCAAGATCGTGAACGTGGCCACCGCGGGGCATCCGCGGGTCACGGTCGACGGGTTCCTCACGCGGAGCTGATCGCCCCGTCACCCGGCCTGCGATCGCGATGTCGCAGAGATGCCCGGGCCGCCGGGGCGCCTCAGCGGCGCCGGCGTGACGGCCGGTGTTGCACAGGCACGTGGCGGTAGGTGGGCGCCGCCCCGCGGCTCGGCTCGTCCCGGCCCGCGGCGTCGGTGCGGCTCTGGCCGGGGGCGGTGACATGGATGCCGACGAGCCGTCGGCGCTGGTCACGCACCTCCGCGAGCGCCTCGTCGGCGCTCTCAGCGTCGATCGAGAGCACGGTCTGCGAGCCGCCCTGGTAGCGCAATTCCACGGTGAACTCCATGTGCGCTCCTTCGGTTTCGGATGGGAACGGGCGAGCTAGCCGCGGGTGGGCGGCTCGGGCTCGTCGTCGTCGCTGGTTGTGTGGCGTTTGGCGTTCGGGTCCTGAAACCCGGCGGTCGAGAGCGCGGCCCGCAGCTTGCGCAGGTCCGCAAGTTCGCGGCCGCCGTACGCGAACGCCGTTGCCTCGCGTATCGCTCGCTCGAGCACGGTGTTGCGCTCCAACGCCCGGCGCAGCAAGACGCGCAGGTCGTGCTCGGTGCGGACACCGCTCACGGCGGCCCGGCGCGGTGGCTCGTGGGGGCGGTCTTGGTCGGCGCTTGCGCTCATGGCTCCCTCCAGGTTGCGGGCCAGGCAGAGCCGGCTGGCCCAAAACGCGCCCGTGGCGGAGCTCTCCTCCCACTGTAGCAGCGGCGCCGACGACCCTCCGAGCCGGTTGGCTCCTGTGGGGCGCGCTGGGCGCGCCCCACAGGACGGATCGCCGATCGTTTACGCGACCGCCACGACGTTCGTCGCCTCGGGGCCCTTCTGGCCCTGCCGGCTCTCGAACTCGACGTGGGCGCCCTCGGCGAGCGACTTGAAGCCGTCGCCGGCGATCGACGAGTGATGGACGAACAGATCCTTCGATCCGTCGTCAGGCGCGATGAAGCCGTAGCCCTTCGCGTCGTTGAACCACTTCACGGTTCCGGTTGACATATTCCACCTCCCTCACCATGTATGAACGAGTAAGGAAGAGCGAATGCGCAACCGAACGAACGTTCCCGAAGGCGGAAACCTAGCACACTCATACGTCGAGCTCACGATGACGGCGGATTGTCGATCCTGATCGGCCAGCACTCGTGGTGCGCCATGTTCCGGATGGTCACCGCGCTGACGCAGAACTGGTAGCTGCCGTTCGGGATCAGCCTGGTGTCGACGCCCCGGCCGCCGACATGGACGACGAGCCGGGTGGCGCACGTGCCCTGCGGGCTCGTGAAGCAGGCGTTGTTGCGGTACGTGCCGTGGGCGTAGACCTCGTCGACCTGCTGCGGCGGGATCAGCCGGCCGCCCAGGAACGGGACGATCGGCGCGCTCACCCGGACCAGCGGGTTCGTCGCCGGCGCGATCCAGCTGCGCAGCCCCGCGACCATCAGCGGCTGCTGCGGCCACCGCGGCGTCCGGTGCACCGGCATGTCCCACACCCGGGCGCGAAAGTCCACGCGGCCGTGGAGGTCATCGAGGGCCATCGGTGTCGCGAGGTCGGGGGCGCCGTCGCGCGGGCGGAACGCCGCCTTGTCCGCGACGAACGCGGTGAGGTCGCTCATGCCCGGCCGCTCGCGGTCGCCGGCATCGGGCAGGATCCCGGTCGGCCGACGGGGATCGACGTACCCGCACACCGGGTTCCACTCCGACAGGTGCACGTGGTTCTGGCCCGCGACGACCCGGCCGATCCACTGCCCGCGCTTCACGTAGGCGCCGGGCGCGACACGGGTGAGGTTCACGTGCCAGTAGTCGTAGCGGGTGCTCCGCGTCGTGGTGGTGGGGCTGAGGATGAACCTCGCGTTCGCGCCCCCGCGGTGGACGTGCCAGATCCGGCCGGTGACGACGGCGTACACCTTTGCCCGGTCGTGCGGGGCGGCAACGTCGATGCCGAAATGGGCGGAGTGGAATCCGCGAGGATCATCGAAGCCGCCACGGATCGCTGGCACGGCGCCGGTCGGATAGACCGGCGAGGCTCCGGGCGCCGACGGATACTCGAAGCATGTCCGGTCGACGCGTGCGAGAGTGAGGGTGTGGACGTGCTGGAGTCGGAGCGCGGCGGTGGTCGGCGACGGCAGCAGAAGGGCGGCGAGGCCGAGCGCAGCAAGCCCGGCGGCGGCGGCAGCCGATCGGATCGTCGTGGTGTTCATCGCGCAGGGCCTCCCTGGGGTCGTCGTGTCGTCCCAGGGGACATCCGGGCGCTTGAACGGCGCTCTTGCGGGGCTTTTCGCGCGCTCTCAACCCGCTCTCAAGAGGCTCTCACGGCCGTCGCAAGAGTCGCGAGGCGGGTGTGACTCGCGACGCCGAGTACCGGTTGCTGGGCTCGCCGGAGGTGGTCGACGAGGGGCGGGCCGTGGCGCTCACCGGGAAGGGCGCTGCGGTGCTCGCACTGCTCGCGCTGAACGCGAACCGCGTCGTCCCGCGGACGACGCTCATGGATGCGGTGTGGCCCGGCGAGAGCGCGTCAGCGCGGCGCAACCTGGAGGTGCACGTGTCGCGGCTGCGCAAGTCGCTCCCCTCCGGCGAGGGCAGTGGCGCGATCACGAGCCGCGGCGGCGGCTATCTGCTCGCCGTGGATCCGGAGGCGGTCGACGTGAACCGCTTCGAGCGCATGGTCGAGTCCGGCCAGCGCGCGCTCGACGAGCGCCGCTACGAGGACGCGATCGACACCCTGCGGGCGGGCCTCGACCTCTGGCGCGGGCGCCCGCTCGAGGGGCTCGAGGACTACGCCTTCGCCGCCGCCGAGGCCGAGCGGCTCGAGGACGTGCGCCTCGGCGCACTCGAGGCCCGGTTCGAGGCGGAGCTCGCGCTCGGTCGCCACCAGGCCGTCATCGGGGAGATCCGCGCGCTCGCGAACGCCCACCCCGCGCGCGAGACCCTCCGCTATCAGCTGATGCTCGCCCTCTACCGCAACGGCCGGCAGGCGGACGCACTGGCGGTGTACGCCCAGGCGCGACGTCACCTGGTCGAGGAGCTCGGGATCGAGCCGTCGGCCCGGCTGCGGGATCTCGAGCGCGCGATCCTCCAGCACGATCCGGCGCTCGCCCTCGAGCCCGCGCCCACATCGGCGGGTGTGCCCACGGAGGATCCCGACCCGGCCGCGCCCGCCCTGCGGACGTTCCTGATCGCTCACGTGCGCGGGTACGCGCGCTACACCCGCGAGCGCGGCGACGAGGCGGGATCGGCGCTCGCCCGGACGTTCGCCGGGGTCGCCCGAAGCGCGGCGGCCGCCTCCGGCGGCACGCTGGTCGAGGTGCGCGGAGACGAGGCGCTGTGCGTGTTCGGCTCCGCGCGAGGCGCGCTGCGCGCGGCGGTCGAGCTGCAGCGGCGGCTGCGGACGGCCCCGGACGACGGGGGCCGCTTCCCGCTCGCCGTCGGCACCGGCCTCGACGCCGGCGAGGCCGTGGCGGTGGAAGGGGGCTACCGGGGCGGCGCGCTCAACCTCGCCTCCCGCCTCAGCGCCGCCGCCGCGCCGGGCGTCATCCTCGCCACCGAGACCGTCGCCAACGTGGCCGGCCCGGTGGAAGGGCTGCGGCTCGGCGCCCCACGGCGGGTCGCGCTCGAGGGCTTCGGCGATCCGGTGCGCGCCGTCGAAGTGCTCCCCGACAAGCCGCTGCCACCGGTGC
>JBKPMQ010000012.1:0-12317 GCA_046732235.1 Actinomycetota bacterium | reverse complement strand
CTCGATCTCGTCCATCAGCTCGAGGCCGCCGGGGACGACCCGGGCGTGGTAGGCACGCCCGCCGGCGGCGACCTCGCAAGTATCGCCGACGCGCATGCGTAACACCTGCTCGAGGTGGCGGCGGTCGCGCGGGCCGAGGACGGCGACGCCTCCCGAGACCGAGTCGGCGAAGAACCGGTAGGCGTGGCGGGTCACGGCTCCACCAGCTCCGCCGCCCAGCCGTCGGCGCAGACGCGCTCACCGCCGCCGACGGTCTCCTCGCCGAGAAGGCCCGATACGAGCATCCGGGCCGGCAGGTCGGGCCGGTCGAGCAGGCGGCGCAGGAGCCCGAGCTCGAGGTTCGCGATCCAGAGCGGCGCCTGCGGCAGCGGGTCGACGAGGACGTCGGCCCGCGCCACCTCCAGCGCGACGCCGTTGCGCGCGGCGTTCTCGGCCGTCGCGCCGACTGCCAGCGGGTCGTGGTCGAAGCACGCAAGCGGCCCGAACCCCAGCTTCGCGGCCGCGATCGCGAGGACACCGGAGCCGCAGCCGAGGTCCAGGGCCGGAACCGGCTCCAGCCGCTGCAGGAGCTCGAGCGCGGCCCGGGTCGAGCCGTGCCCGCCGGTCCCGAAGGCCCGACCGGGGTCGATGACGACGACATGGGGCCAGGCCCCGGCGGTCCGGGGCCTGGCCCCGGTTGCCGGCTGGGTCCACCACGGCGGGCCCACCCAGATGCGGCCCACGGTCACCGGGCGGTGGTAGCCGCGCCAGCGGTCCTCCCAACCCGGCTCAACCTCCTCCGACTCGAGCCCGTCGGCGGGCGCCTCGTCCGCGTACCCCGCCAGGACGACGTCGTCTCCGTCGCGCTCCTCCTCGATCCCGCCGGGGAAGAGGTCGAGCATCCGCGCGAGGGCGGGCTCCGCCCGGGCCGCCGGCACCCGCAGCCGGTAGCGCCTCACCGAAACGCGGTCCGCAGCCTGTGGAAGAACCCGTCGTCGGCGGCGTAGGTCGCGTCGTCGACCGTCGACTCGAACCGGCCGAGGAGCGCCCGCTGCTCATCGGAGAGCTTGCGTGGGACGAGCACGTTCACGACCACGCGGTGGTCGCCGCGGCCGCGGCCTCCCAGCACGGGGACGCCCTTCCCGCGCAGGACGAGCACCTCGCCGGGCTGCGTGCCCGGGCGCAGCTCGAGCTCCTGGCGGCCGTCCAGGGTCTCGATGGTCATCGTCGTCCCCATCGCCGCCCGCGTGAACGGGACGGCGAGCACCGAGACGATGTCGTTGCCCTCGCGCTCGAAGCGGTCGTCGGGCGCGACCGAGACGTTGACGTACAGATCGCCGCGGGCGGCGCCGGACTCTCCGGCGTGGCCACGCCCCGCCAGGCGGAGTCGCTGGCCGGACATGATCCCGGCCGGGATCTGCACCTCGATCGACTCACGCGTCCGGCGGCGCCCGCGCCCGCGGCAGGCGGTGCAGGGCGTGTCGATCTTCACGCCGCGTCCGCGGCAGGCGGCGCAGGCGGCTGTCTGCACGAACTGGCCGAACGCCGTGTTCGAGACGTGCTGGACGTGGCCGGTGCCGCCGCAGCTCGGGCAGGTGTGCGGCGTCGTGCCGGGCTCCGCCCCGCTCCCGTCGCAGCGGTCGCAGGGCGAGATGATCTCGACGTCGACCTCACGGGTGACGCCGAACGCCGCCTCGACCAGGGTCAGGTCGACGGACGCGGCCGCGTCGCCGCCACGGGCGGGCCGGCGGGACGTCCCGAAGAGGTCGTCCCCGAAGAACGCCCCGAGCAGGTCGGACAGGCTGGAGAAGTCCATGAACTGCTCGGGGTGGAACTGCGTGCCGGCCATGCCCGCGTGGCCGAAGCGGTCGTAGCGCGCCCGCATTTCGGGGTTGCTGAGCGCCTCGTAGGCCTCGGACGCCTCGCGAAACCGCTCGGCGGCCTCCGGATCGCCGTTCACGTCGGGATGCAACTCCCGCGCGAGCCGGCGAAACGCCTTCTTGACATCGGCCGCGGACGCGTCGCGGTCCACTCCCAGCACGTCGTAGTAGTCCCGCTTCGTGGCCACGGCCGTAGTCTATGGGCGCCCGATCACCATTCGTGGAAGCCGCGCCCGCCGCGGTGATGCGATACCTGGGCGAGGAACAGCGCCACCGAGGTCGCCCACAGGAACAGCGTCGGTCGCTTCGTCAGAAGCTTCATGTCACCCCCTCCTCGTGTTCGCCATCTGCCCGGATCACCAGCGGACGTCTTGCAGCGCTTCGGCCGCCCGCCGGTAGAGGTCGGCGGCCTGTGCCTGGTCGCCTCGCTCTGCCGCCACATCCCCGATCGCAACCCACGCGCCGGCCATGTGGCTGATCGACTCCACCGCGGCGAAACAGTCCGCCGCGGCGGTGAAGGAGCGCTCCGCCTCGTCGACGCGCCCGCACGCGAGGTGCGCGCGCCCCCTGACCAGTCGGGCGTTCCCTAATTCCTGTCGGAATTCCTCGCGGGATCCCAATAGCTCGATCGCGCGATTTGCACTCTCCACCGCCCCCTCGGGGTCGCCGCTGTGCAGTCGCGCCGACGCGAGGGACGAGGCCGCGAACGCCGCGTCGATCCGGTTGTCCTGCTCGACCGCGATCCGGAAGGCCTCTCGCAGGAGCGGGACCGCCTCGTCCGGACGCCCGGTGATCGCGCGCAGCTGGCCGAGGTTGTTCAGGAGCTTGCCGACGTACTCGTGGTCGGCGACCCGCTCGAAGAGGGCCTTCGACCGCTCGGCGTACTGGCGGGCGCGGCCGTACTCGTGCCGGCGCTCGGCGACGAGCGAGGCGTCGAGGTACGTCTCGGCCAGGACGCGGTCGTCGCCGAGGCCGTGGGCGAGCTCGAGCGCGGCCGTCACGTCCTCGGCCGCGGCGGTGAAGTCCTTCTGCCGGCGGCGGATCTTCGCGCGCGTGTTCAGGATGCGGGCGCGCAGCGCGTCGGACGGGCGGTCGGCGAGGGTCGCGCAGCGCAGGGCCTCGTCGAGGGCGGCCACCGCCGTCGCGTGGCTTCCCATCTTGAAGCGCACGACGCCGAGGCGGTAGAGGGCAACGGCCCGGTCGAGGTCGTCGCCCGACTCGGCCAGGCCGCGGGCGCGGTCGAGCAGGGCAGCGGCGCGCTCCAGATCGCCGAGGTAGTGGACGGCCCAGCCCTGGGCGAGCCAGAAGCGCAGGCCGAGCATCGGATCGTCCGCCCGGGACGCGGCGCCCGCCACCTCGTCGAGGGCCGCGGCGGCCTCGGCGTACCGGTGGGCCTCGATCGCGGCCTCGGCCCGGACGACCGCCGCCTCGGCGGCGGCGACGGCGGCCGGCCCGCCCTCCCCCTCGAGCTCGGAGCGGCTGACCCCGAGCCGCAACGAGAACCACTCGAGCGCCGCGTCCGACGGCGGCGACTTGCCGAGCTCGACCTGGCTCACGTACTCCTTGCTGAACCGCTCGCCGGCGAGCCCGGCCTGGGTCAGACCGGCCGCCACCCGCAGCTCGCGCACGCGGCTCCCGATCCCCGATGCCGGGGCGGAGCCCCGCGGGCGCGTGCGATGCGTGGTGGCGGCCGTTCTCCCCCTCCCCATGCGCCTCACCCTAGCGTACGTGGTGACACTTGACTAGACCGGATCGGAGAACCAATTGGCATTTGTCGCAGATGCCAATTGGCGCTGTTTGCATGAGGCATTGCGGCCGGTGAAGTCCTTGGTTTGCGGGGAACTTGATTTCACCCTTTCGGAGTACTTGACCCGAGCCGCTCGCCCGCTATGGTGAGATCAACAACGCGAGACGGCGAGGCCGGGAGCGATGAGCGGAGAACGGGGTCTTCATCGCGCCCCGGCCACGGGGTCTGAGCCATGAGCGCGGCGGTGGGGACCGGAGCCCCTCACCGCCGCGCGGCTCATGGTCCGGCGCGATACTGCGGCCGATGGCGGACCCCCTCTACGGCATGCACGGACGGATCGTGGCCCACCCCGGCCGCGCGGATGAGCTCGCAGCGATCCTGCTCGAGGCGGCCGCCGGGCTCGAGGCGAATCCGGGCTGTCTGCTCTACGTCGTCAGCCGCTCGGCGAGCGACCCCGACAGCATCTGGGTCACCGAGGCGTGGACGGATCGCGCCGCCCACGCCGCGTCGCTCGAGGACGAGGGCGCGCAGGAGCTGATCGGGCGGGCGCGGCCGATCATCGCGTCGTTCGAGGACCGGGCAGAGCTCCGCCCCGAGGGCGGCAAGGGACTGCCCGCTCAGTCCTCGTAGATCTCGGCCACCCACTCCGAGAGCGTGTGGGCGGCGGCGCGCACGGAGCGGATGGCCCCGGCGTAGTCCATCCGCATCGGGCCGATCAGGGAGACGGTGCCCAGGTTCCGGGTGGCGAGGCCGTAGTTGGCCGCGACCATCGCCAGGCCGCGCATGTAGGGCACCGAGTGGTCGGAGCCGATGCGCAGGTACGGCCGCGGCGACTCCAGCGCCTCGCGCAGCATCTCCAGCATGCCCATCCGGCTCTCGAGCACGCGCACGAGGTCGTTGATCTCGGCCAGGTCGGCCACACGCATCTCGTCCAGCAGGCGGGCGGCGCCGCCGACGTAGAGGCCCTGCTCGCCCGTCCCGACCAGCTCGCTGAAGGCCGGCCGGATCGTGGCCAGGAACGCCGCCTCGCGCGGCGAGAGCCCGGGCTCGTCGAGCCGGTTCTGCAGCATCCGCCCGCCCAGGCGGACGCCGGTCAGCTGCTCGTTCAGGAACGCGCGCGCCCACTCGGCCAGCTGCGGGTCGACCGCCGCCTCGAACGGGAAGATCTTCTTCGTCACGCCGCCGGTCGACGTGATGACGACGACCATCACCACCTGCGGCTGGAGCAGCAGCACCTCGATGTGGCGGATCTCGGTCGTCTCGAGCGGCGGCGCCGTGACGAGCGCGACCAGCGACGTCACCTGCGACAGCATCTCGGTGGTCGTGCGCAGCGCGGTGTCGACCTCGCTGCGCACGGTCGAGAGGTCGACCGGCAGCGGCTCGACGACCCCGGCCGGCTGCTCGAGCAGCTCCTCGGCGTAGATGCGATACCCGGCGTCCGTGGGGACGCGCCCGGCGGACGTGTGAGGATGGCCGAGCAGTCCGAGCGCCTCCAGCTCGGCGAGCTCGTAGCGCACGGTCGACGGCGATGCGACGACCGCGCCGGACTCGACGAGCGCCTTCGAGCCCACCGGGTGGCCGGTGGCGATGTAGGAGTCGACGACCCGGGTCAGGACGAGCAGCTGGCGCGGGGTGAGCTGCGGCCGGCCGCTCATCGCAGCACGCTCGCGACGACGTCGTTGGCGAGGAACCGGCCGCGGTCGGTGAGCGCCATCGTCTCGCCGTCGCGGCGGACGAGGCCGGCGGCCGCCAGGCGCTCGCAGGCCGCGTCGTCGACCAGCGCGGCGAGGCCGTTCAGGTGCAGCGGGCGGTCGAGCCGCAGGCCCAGCATGAGCCGCTCGACCCCGCGCTCGGATGCGGTCAGCTCCTCGACGTCTGCCGGCGCCGGGCGCCCCGCGGCGCAGGCCTCGAGGTACGGGCGCAGGCGGGGTCGGTTCCGGCGCCGCACCAGGCCCAGCGTGGACACCGCCCCCACCCCGACGCCGAGGTAGTCGTGTCCGAGCCAGTAGCCAAGATTGTGGCGGCTCTCATGCCCGGGGAGGCAGAAGTTCGCGGTCTCGTACCAGCGGTACCCGGCGCTGCGGAGCGCTGCCACGACGGTCTCGTAGTGATCCTCGAGCGCCTCGGCCTGGCGGACTAGCTCGGCGCCGTGGTGGACGGCGAACCGCGTCCCCGGCTTGGCCTCGAGCTCGTACCAGCTGATGTGCTCCGGCGCGTGCGCCAGGACGGCCTCGATGTCCGCCTGGAGATCGTCCCTCGACTGGCCCGGCACCCCGAACATCAGGTCGAGGTTGAGGTTTTCCATGCCCTCCGCTCGGAGCGTCTCCACCGCCTGGGCGACGGTTTCCGGCCGCGCCCGTCGCTCGAGCGTCTCGAGCAGGTGCGGCCGGAAGCTCTGCGCGCCGAGGGAGACGCGGGTGACGCCGTGGCGAAGCAGGAGCCGGGCCAGCTCTGGCGTGACAGTCTCGGGATTACATTCGAGCGTGACGTCGGCGCAGGCCGGAAGTCCCGCCAGGAGTCGCGCCAGCAACTCGTCGGCGAGCAGCGACGGGGTGCCGCCCCCGACATAGACCGTCTCCGGCGCGAGCGGGCCGCACAGGTCGAGCTCGGCGAGGAGCGCGTCGACGTACGCCGCGTGGACGTCCTCGTGCCCGGTCACCGTGACGAAGTCGCAGTACCCGCAGCGGTGCGCGCAGAACGGGACGTGCACGTACAGGTGGCGGGCGCTCACGCGGCCCCCTCCCGGTTGATCTCGAGCACGGCCAGAAACGCCTCCTGCGGCACCTCGATGTTGCCGACCTGCTTCATCCGCCGCTTGCCCTTCTTCTGCTTCTCGAGCAGCTTGCGCTTGCGGGTGATGTCGCCCCCGTAGCACTTCGCAAGCACGTCCTTGCGCTTCGCCTTGACGGTCTCGCGGGCGATCACGCGCGAGCCGATCGCGGCCTGGATCGCCACCTCGAACATCTGCCGCGGAATGCGCTCGCGCAACGCCTCGACGAGCGCCTTGCCCTGCCGGTAGGCGTTGTCGCGGTGCGTGATCAGCGAGAGCGAGTCGACCCGCTCGCCGGCGAGCAGCACGTCCACCTTCACCACCTGCCCGGGCCGGAAGCCGAGCAGCTCGTAGTCGAACGAGGCGTAGCCGCGCGTGCGCGACTTGAGCTGGTCGTAGTAGTCGAGCACGATCTCGGCCAGCGGCAGGTCGTAGATGAGCTGGACGCGCTCCGGGCTCAGGTACTCCATGTGCCCGAACGTCCCCCGCCGCTCCTGGTTCAGCTCCATCACCGCGCCGACGTGGTCGGACGGGCAGATGATCGAGGCGCGCACGAACGGCTCCTCGGTCTCCTCGATCGACCCCGCGTCGGGCATCTGGGCCGGGTTGTGCACCTCGATCCACTCGCGGTCGACGGCGCGGACGCGGTAGGCGACGTTCGGCGCGGTCACGAGCAGGTCGAGGTCGTGCTCGCGCTCGAGCCGCTCGCGCACGATGTCCATGTGCAGGAGCCCCAGGAACCCGCAGCGGAACCCGAACCCGAGCGCCCGCGACGTCTCCGGCTCGTAGCTCAGCGCCGCGTCGTTCAGCTTCAGCTTCTCGAGCGCGTCGCGCAGCTCCGGGTACTGGTCGGAGTCGGTCGGGAAGAGGCCGGCGAACACCATCGGCTTCACGTCCTGGTAGCCGGGCAGCGGTTCCTCCGCCCCTGCGCGGGCCTGCGTCAGCGTGTCGCCGACGCGCAGCTGGGAGACGTCCTTGAGACCGGTGATCACGTAGCCGACCTCGCCCGCCCCCAGTCGCGGCGTCGCCTGCATGCCCGGCGAGAAGAAGCCGAGCTCCTCGACCTCGAAGGTCGTGCCCTGCGCCATGGCCCGCAGCCGCTGGCGGGGCTCGAACGCGCCGTCGACGACGCGCACGAACGCGACCACGCCGCGGTACTGGTCGTAGGACGAGTCGAAGATCAGCGCGCGGCCGGGGGCGTCGGGGTTGCCGCTCGGCGGCGGCACCCGGTCGACGATCGCCTGCAGCACCCCCTCGACGCCGACGCCCGTCTTGGCCGAGATGCGCAGGACGTCCTCGGCCGCGCCGCCGACCAGGTCGGCCACCTCGAGCGCGACCCCGTCGGCATCGGCCGAGGGCAGGTCGATCTTGTTCACCACGGGGACGATCTCGAGCTCGTTCTCGATCGCGAGGTACGCGTTCGCGAGCGTCTGCGCCTCGATCCCCTGCGCGGCGTCCACGACGAGCAGCGCCCCCTCGCACGCGGCCAGGCTGCGGCTGACCTCGTACGTGAAGTCGACGTGCCCGGGCGTGTCGATCAGGTTGAGCTCGTAGGTGTTCCCGTCGGCCGCCGGGAAGAGCACCCGCACCGCCTGCGCCTTGATCGTGATCCCGCGCTCGCGCTCGAGCTCCATCGAGTCGAGCACCTGCTCGCGCATGTCGCGGTCGGCGACGGTGCGCGTGAGCTGCAGGATGCGGTCGGCAAGCGTCGACTTGCCGTGGTCGATGTGGGCGATGATCGAGAAGTTGCGAATCGTCTCGAGCGACACCCTTGTAGCGTACTTTGCGGCCTAGGCGGGTCTCCCACGCATCCGGTCGGCGAGCGAGACCAGCACCTCCATGTCCGAGAGCTGGAGGATGCGTCCCGCGGCCAGGTAGGCGCCGCCGGCGGCGGTCAGCGCGAGCCCGACCGACACCACCTGCGCCGGCAGCGAGCGGCCCAGGAGCTCGTCGAGCGGCCACCAGATGCCGAACGCGGCGGCGGCGCAGTAGACGGTCGCGACAACGATCCGGATCCCCTCGCCGACGACCTCGGTCAGGTGCAGGTAGCCGATCCGGCGGCGCAGAAGCACGAGCAGCACGCCGGCGTTCCAGCTCGTGACGATGGCCGTCGAGAGCGCGATGCCCGCTGCCCCGAGCGGCTTGTAGAGCGCCAGGTCGAGGATCGCGTTCAGGAACAGGTTCGCGAACGCGACCCGGGTCGGCACCTGCGGCAGCTGGAGGGCGAAGAACGCCCGGGTCAGCAGGAGCGCGAGGCCGTTTCCGATCAGTCCGAGCGAGAACGCGATCAGCGTCTGGGCGACGTGACGGGTGTCCGTCGAGGTGAAGTTCGAGTGCTGGAAGAGCACCCGCGTGATCGGCTCGGCGAGGACGATCGAGACCGCCGCCGCCGGCAGCAGCAGGAACAGGATGGTGCGCGCACCGGCCGCGAATGTGCTCGCGAACCCGTCCAGGTCGCCGCGGGCGGCGAGGCGGGAGATGCGCGGGAAGAGCACCGCGGAGACGGCGACCGAGAAGAGGCCCTGCGGCAGCATGAACATCCGGAACGCGTAGTTCAGGTAGGCGTCGGCATGGCCGCCGGGGACGAGCGTTGCGATCGACAGGTCGAGCGTCAGGTTGAAGTTGATCAGCCCGAGGCCGATCGTCACCGGCACCATCAGCCGCAGCACGCGGATGACGTGCGGGTTCCGCCACGCCAGGCTGAAGACGAGGCCCTGGCCGTGGCCGCGCAGGAGCGGCAGCGGGATGAGGAACTGGACGATCGTCGCCACCAGCACGCCAATTGCGTAGGCCTGCGCGCTGTGCGGGGAGAGGACGAGCGCCAGGATGATGACCGCGTTCCAGGCGATCGGCGCCATCGCCGGCACGCCGAAGATCTCGTACGAGTTCAGGATGCCGGTGACGACCCCGGTCATGCCGAGGACCGCGACGATCGGGAACATCCACCGCGAGAGCGAGACGACCAGGTCGGGATCGATGTTCTCGTTGCCGGGGACGAAGATCGGCATCAGCCAGGGCGCGATCAGGATGAAGAGCGACGAGAGCGCGCCCAGCACGACCGCGGCCAGCCACAGGACGATGCTCGCGACCCGCCATGCCTCCGGCTCGCGCCCCTCCTCACGGAGCTGCGCGAAGACGGGCACGAACGCCGCCGAGATCGCGCTGTCGGCGACCAGGCTGCGCACGAGGTTGGGGACGTTGAAGGCGATCAGGAAGGCGCCCAGCGCGGGGCTCGAGCCGAAGAAGCTGGCCGCCACGATCTCCCGGATGACGCCCGCGACGCGCGACACCGCCGTCGCCGCCCCGAACACCGCCGTCGAAGCGGCCAGACGCCTCTGTTCGCTCATCGGCGCGAGAGTTTATCGACCCGCTGCTATGCTCCCCCGGCCCGCCGGAAGGCGGGCGTTCGCGTGTCAATCGAAAAAGGGTAACGGTGGCCAACTCGAAGCAGCAGGCCAAGCGAGTACGAACGGCGGCGCGTCAGCGGCTCGAGAACCTGCGCTACCGCACGCAGATCAAGACGCTCTTCCGGCGGCTCTCGGACGCCGTCGAGGCGGGGGATTCGGAGCAGGTCGACGCCGCCCACCGGCGGCTCGTCGCCCTCGTCGACCGGGCCGCCGCCCGGCGCGCGATCCACCGTAACGCCGCCGCGCGGCGCAAGGCCCGCGCCGCCCGGATCGTCAGCCGGCAGAACGTCTCCGCATAACCAGGCCGAGCAGGATCAGCGTCACCCCGACCGCCTGGGCGAGCGCGAAGAGCGTGTAGCTGCCGAGCCGCGTCGCGCTCGAGGCGAGCGCGATCAGGGCGACGCCGGCCGCGACGAGCAGCGGGCGCGGGTCGCGCCGCCGCCGCGCCGAGAGGATCGATCCGGCCAGCAGCACCACCGTGCCGGCCGAGTTGAGCGCGATGGCCATCACCGCCGGCCACGTCCCCTTGATGGCGCCGTTGGGCGGCGTCGCCCCGGCCCGCTGCAGCTCGCCGGCGTCCACGCGCGCCGCGAGCACCGCCGCCGTCGCCGCGAAGGTGAGGAAGAGCATCGTCGCGGCGGTCAGGCGCGTCACCGTGCGGCCGGGCAGCACGAGCAGCATCTCCCCCACCGCCAGGTAGGCGACGACGAGCACGCCGCCGGTCAGGTAGTAGATCCGGTAGGGCAGGTCCGACCACCCGCGGGCGGCGCCGTCCAGCAGCGCCAGAGTGGCGGCGGTGAAGAGCGCGAAGCCGATCGACCAGGCAATCAGGGGCGCCCGCCGCGGGCCGGCCCGCCGCAGCCGCGTCACAACGACGACCGTGCAGGCCGCCGCGACGGCCGCCGCCACCGCGGCCGCGAGCGTCTGGCCGCTCATCCGGCGGTGATGTCGGCCAGCGCGAGCTCGAGCTCGAAGCGCGAGTCGACCCGGCTCCCACCCTTCACCGCCAGGTCGAGCTCGGCCAGGCGCACGATCGCGCGCCCGAGCTCGGCGGGCTCGAACCGCCGCGCCTGGCCGACGAGCTTCTGCGCCGGGAACGGCTTCAGGCCCAGCTCGCGGGCGACGTCGGCTTGGGTCGCGCCGGCCTCGACGAGCACGGATGCCCGGTGCACGCGGCGCACGTGCGCCGCCAGCTGGGCGATCACGCGCCCGACGTCTTCGCGCCGCTCGACGTCCGCCGTCGCGAGCCCGATCACGGCCGCCGTGTCCCGCCGCCCCCACGCGTCGGTGATGTCCCACGGCTTGACGTCGATGCTCGGGATCACGAGCCGCTCCACGTCCTCGACGTCGGGCACCTGGCCACCGCAGTAGGCGATCAGCTTGTCGGTCTCGAGCGCCAGGTCGCCGACGTCCTCGCCGACCAGCTCGACCAGGCGGCGCGCGACGGCGGGCGGGCACTGCGTCCGCGCCTCGGCGAACCGGCGCACGACCCAGTCCGCCGCCTGCTTGCGCTCCGGCGCGTCGAACACGCGCACCTCGCCGACCGCCTCGACCGCCTGCACGAGCGGGTGCTTCGGCCCGAAACCGCCACCCCCGAAGAGGCCGAGGGTGGTGTCGGGCGCGGGCGCCTGGAGGTACTCGACGATGGCCGCGACGGCGTCGCCCTCGAGCTCCTCGGCGCTCCGCACGAGCACGAGGCGGCGGCCGGGAAAGAGCCCGAGCGCATTGCATGCGGCCACGACGTCGATCGGCTCCTCGCCGCCCGGCGAAAGCTGCTCGATCGACTCCGGGTCGAACCGCGCGCGCAGGCGGGAGATCGCGGCGTCCACCTTGGGCCAGTCGGTGCCGGCGATCAGGTAGGCCGGCTTCATCTCGGCCGGGGCGTTCGCGCTCACCTTCCTCGCCTCCTCAGCGATGCGTCGGCCGCGTCTGCGCCGAGGCCGGCGTCCGCGGGGCCCGGCGATCGCCCTGCGCGGCCAGCACCCGGGACCGCTCCACGAGATCGGCGAAGGTCGTCGTCTCGAGCACCGAGCGCAGCATCCCGCGCGCCTCGAGCCACACGCCGGGAAGCGCCTCCGCGCCGGGCGGGTAGCTGACCTCGTCCGGGCGCACGCCGGCGACCGCGGCGATCGGCCCGTCCACGATCCGGATCACCTCGGCGATCGAGACCTGATCCGCGGGGACGGCCAGCCGGTAGCCGCCCTCCGGCCCCCGCTGCGACGCGACGATCCCGGCGTGCTTGAGCTCGCCGAGGATGTTCTCGACGAACTTCAGCGGGAGGTCCTGGGCCTTCGCGACGAGCTCGCCCTTCAATGATCCCTCGCCTTCGTGGGACGCCAGCACGAGCACGGCCCGGACGGCGTAGTCGGCCTTGGCGGAGAGCTTCATCGCCTTGCATTCTCGCACGAACGCCGCCGTGCCCACCCGGCCGACCGGCCGTGCCGGGGCCGGAATTCGCCGAAGTGCGGGGATATCATCGTCGGATGGACGAGCGCGGGCAGCGCGCGGGCCGCCGCCGGCCGGCCGGCACCAGC
>JBKPMQ010000011.1:0-21289 GCA_046732235.1 Actinomycetota bacterium | reverse complement strand
CACCAGGGCCAGCTCCGCTTCCGCGGCTTCAACCAGGAGATGCATTACGGCCAGGTGCTGGGCGGCCCGAGCGGCGCCGTCCCCGGCTACTCCGATTCCCCGCTGTGCGGCCCCGGCCCGAACCCCGCCATCGGGAAGGGCGCCGGGACGCACGTGCTCGCCCGCGGCGACACGGTCATCGCCGATCTCGTCGGCGGCCACGAGGGCTGGCTCTCCGACCAGACCCGCACCTTCGCCGTGGGGGAGCCGCCCGCCGACATCGCGGCCGCCTACGCGACCGCCGTCGCGATCCTGCGGGCGGTCGAGGAGCGGCTCGCGCCGGGCACGCCGCCGTCGGACCTCTACGCGCTGTCCGAGCGGATGGCGGCCGACGCCGGCCTCGAGGAGCACTTCATGGGCGCGGGCGCCGAGCGGGTACGGTTCCTGGGCCACGGCGTGGGGATGGAGATCGACGAGCTGCCGATCCTCGCGCCCGGATTCGACGAGCCGCTCGTGGAGGGAAACGTGGTCGCGATCGAGCCCAAGTTCGTGTTCCCCGGCCGCGGGGCGGTCGGGATCGAGAACATGTACGCGGTGACGGCGACGGGCTTCGAGACGATGACCACCGCGTCGGAGGAGCTGATCACGCGTGACTGACACGAGCCCGCTGACGCCGCTCTCCGACGACGCCCGGATGCTGGTCGAGGCGGTGCGCACGCTCGCCCGCGAGCGGATCGCGCCGCGCGCGGCCGAGGTCGACCACACGGCGGAGTTCCCGTGGGACGCGGTCGAGCTCCTGCGCGAGAACGACGTGTTCGCGCTCGCCTTCCCCGAGGAGTACGGCGGCACCGGAACCGGCATGCTCACCCACCTGCAGGCCGTCGAGGAGCTGTCGTGGGCGGACGCGACGGTGGGGCTGCTCCTCGCGGTGCAGGGCCTGGGAGGCCTGCCGGTGCTGCTCGACGGCAGCGAGGAGCAGCGGCGGCGGTACGTGCCGCGGTGGGCGAGCGGCGAGTGGATCGCCGCCTACGCGCTGACCGAGCCGGGGGCGGGCTCCGACGCCGGCGCGCTCACGACCCGGGCCCGCCGCGACGGCGACGGCTGGGTGCTCGACGGCGTGAAGCGCTTCATCACGAACGCCGGCGTCGCCCACACCTACGTCGTCTTCGCCCGCGCCGACGCCGGCATCAGCGCCTTCATGGTCGAGGCCGACGACCACGGATACGCCGTGGGCCGGATCGAGCCGAAGATGGGGATCAAGGGCTCGACCACGGGCGAGCTTCTGCTCGACTCGTGCCGGCTCCCCAGCGACCGCCTGATCGGCGAGGAGGGGGCCGGCTTCCGGCTGGCGATGCGGGTGCTCGATCGCTCCCGGCCCGGCATCGCCGCCCAGGCGCTCGGCATCGGCCAGGCGGCGCTCGACTACGCCGTTCGCTACGCCACCGAGCGGCAGGCGTTCGGGAAGCCGATCGCCGACCAGCAGGGGATCCAGTTCATGCTCGCCGACATGGCGACGGCGCTCGAGGCCGCCCGCGGGCTCGTGCACCGGGTGGGGGCGATGCTCGACGTGGGCGCCGACGGCCCCGAGCTGACGAAGCTCTCCGCGATGTGCAAGCTGGCCGCCTCGGACGCGGCCATGCGCGTCTCGACCGATGCGGTGCAGATCCTGGGCGGCTACGGGTACATCCAGGAGTTCCCGGTCGAGCGGATGATGCGCGACGCCAAGATCACCCAGATCTACGAGGGCACGAACCAGATCCAGCGCGTCGTCATCGCCCGCGAGCTCTTGCGCGCGCTCCGCTAGCGGCGGGCCCTCGGAGTTCCTTGACTGGCGACGATTCCGGTGGCAGCATCCCCGTGGGCGATTTTGCGTTGACCGGGACACACCCTCCGCGTTCCGGCAGGCTGGGCACGGTTTCGCTTGCGATGGTGGCCCTTGCGCTGCTGATCTTTCCCGCTTCCGCTGCGGGCGCGACGCAGCGCGCGCGGCACCTCCCGTTCGGGCAGTGGGTCGCGTTCAACGCCGGCCTCGCGGGCACGTTCGACGCCCAGGGGCTGTTCCGGTTCTCGAGCGAGCGGCGCGTGGCGCTGCGCGTCACCGACGCCTTCTGCCGCGGCGACCGCTACCGCATCCTCGACCACGGCCACCGCAAGGGGACGACGCGATGGGTGCCGATCGACACCACCTGCACCCGGCTCCCGTTCGCGTCGACCGGGCCGGAGGGCTGGAGCGAGCCCGGCTACAGCCGGATCCGGATCGTGCTGCGGCCGGGCCACCACCGAATCCGCATCCGCTCCCTGCGCAGCCCGTTCGGCGCCAGCACCGGCTTCATCTTCATCAGCCGCATCGCCTAGCGCCAGCGCCAGATCTTGATCCAGTCGACCTGGAGGCTGACCCGGCTCGGCGTCGTCGAGTCTGGCATCGGGCCGGGGTTCCCGTTCGTGCCGACGTGGGTCTGGATGCCGAGGTGCATCGGCACAGTCGGGACGTGGCTGCTGCGGATCCTGGCCCAGACGTGGCCGTCGAGGTAGTAGCCGATCCGCCCCGGGCGCCAATTGACGCCGATCGTGTGCCACTTGGTGAAGTTCGCGTGCACCTTGTGGTGGATCATGAGGTTGCGCGGGCTGTAGTGCAGCGTCGAGGTCTCCCAGCGCCGCTGGCCGATCGCGGAGGACTCCTCGGCGAAGTCGATCTCGGGCGGCCAGCCGCTCTTCGGCCACAGGAACATGCACATGCCGATGCCGCGGCCCTCGGAGATCCGGAAGCGGACGCGGTAGCGGCCGTACGTCTGGTTGAGCGACCGGCCCATCGAGACGCCTGCCGACACCCACCGGCCGCCGTAGGCGGAGTCGCGGTAGTTCTGGAGCCGCAGCACCCCGCCGCGGACGACGACGTGCGACTTGCGCCAGAGCGTGTTGTGGCAGCAGCGCGGCGTGCCGTCGTAACGCGTCCAGACACTCGTGTTGAGGCCGTGGTTGAACCCGGCGACAAACCGCAGCTTCCAGGCCGCGGAGGCCTGGGCGGGGACGGCGAGGGCGATCAGGACGGCGGCACACAGCGCGGCGAGCGCGGCAGTGGTACGGGGCAAGACCAGCTCCTTCCTTGTGCAACCGGGGCACGCTCGCGGACCGGCACGGGCCGGGTCAAGGCCCGGAGGCGCCGATTTACCGAGTCCTTACGCCGGTCTCACAAAACCGCCCCAGGGGCGGTCAGTGCGGGTGGAAGCCGGGCGGCGGCGGCCAGCAGTCCCGCAGGAGCTGCGCGTGCAGCTGCTCGAGCTCCGCGTGGTACAGGGGCTCGTACGCGAGGTTGCGCAGCTCCCACGGGTCGGTGCGCGTGTCGTAGAGCTCCTGCGATCCGTCCCCGTACTGCGCGTACATGAAGCGCCGGGCGCGGATGCCGCAGTAGCTCGGGTCGGGCGTCGGCGGGTTCTCGTCCCAGCCCTCGAGCAGGAAGCTTCGGCGCCAGCGCACATGTCCGTGCCCGGGGCGCAGGAGCGGCAGGAAGCTGAGCCCCTCGGTGCCGGGATGGCGGACGTGCGCGAGCGCCGCCCAGGTCGGCGCCCAGTCGGTGTTCAGGATCAGATGGTGGTCGACCCGGGGCCTGCGCGTCCACGGGTCGTAGCGCACGACGAGCGGGATCCGGATCGACTCGTCGTAGGGGGTGCGCTTGACGGCGGCGGCGAAGCGGTGCGAGCCCCACTCGACGCCGTTGTCGCTCGCGAACACGATCATCGTCGAGTGCAGCCGCCCGGTCTGGCGGAGCGCGCCGACGATGCGGCGAACGGCGTTGTCGACCGAGACCAGCGTCTCGTACTGGCGGCGCCGGAACCGGCGCACGAAGCCGAGGCCCTTGCGCCCCAGCGCCGGCATGCGCCGCAGCCACGCCGGCTGCGACGCCGTCACCCGGTTGAGGTTGGGCGGGTGGTAGGGCGGCAGGCTCGCGAACGCGTTCAGGTAGCGGTGCTCCGGCGTCGCCGGGAGGTGGGGCGCGTACGGGGCGTAGTAGAGGAAGAGCGGCCGCGACCTCGGCGCCCGGCGGATGAACCTCACCGCCTTCCCGGCCAGCACGGTCGTCGAGTAGGAGCGCTTCGGATAGGTGACGGCGCACTTCCGCGCCCCGTGGCACGCGGCCGGGTGGTCGTTCTGGTACAGCTGGAAGCCGTAGTAGTGGAAGCCCCAGTTGAACGCGTCCCACGTGTCCCAGCCGGGCGGGATGAAGCGTCCGTGGTAGCCGTTCAGGTACTTGCCGACGAGGCCGGTGTGGTAGCCCGCGTCGTGCAGCCACGTGGCGATCGTGGACCGGTCGTCGCCGTAGCGGTGGAAGTCGACCGCGCCCCCGTGCGGGGGCCGGTTCACGTAGATGCCGGTGGTGTGCGAGTAGTTGCCGGTCAGGATCGTGGAGCGGCTGGGGCAGCAGTCGGAGTTGGTGACGAACGCGTTGGTGAAGGTGACGCCGTGGTCGACCAGCAGCCGCCGCACCACCGGCATCGACCACAGCGTGTCCCAGCGCTGGTCGTCGGTGAGGATGAGGACGATGTTCGGGCGCCGCCGCCGGCCTCGGCGCCGGGGCGGCGTGACGGCCGCCGGCGGAGCGGTGCCTCCGGCGGAGCTCGCCGCGCTGCGGTCGACCGTCACGATCACGCTCAGGGCGAGGGCGGCCAGCGTCCCCACGGTCGCGGTGACCGCCATGAGGAGGGGAATCCGACGCCGCGAGCCCAACGGGGCACGAGCGTACGCGGGAAGGATTACGGGCTCATTGTGCGCCGCCGGTCGATCGCCATGATGACGACCCGGCTGCCCCCGTCGACGTCGTCACCCTGGCCCGAGGCGCTCTTCGGCGACGGCCACGACCGGATCGACGGCTCCGCGAGGCCGTCACCATGCTCGAGCGCTCACCCGCGCGGTTCGAGCTCGCCCGTACGCTCGTCGACCTCGGCGCGGCCCAGACGGCCTCGCCGCGCCCGCCTGACCGGGGCCGAGTCGCTCACGCCGAGCGAGCGCCGCATCGCCGACATGGCCGCGGACGGCAATACCGTTCCGTTGGCCGTATCGACGTGCGGCCGCGTCCGCGACGTCGGGCGTGCTCCATCTGCCGTGCGGGCGTCGCGATCGGTATGCGGGGAGGTGCCGTCCCAGGTGCCGAGAAAAGGACATCGAGGTCATTCTTTTGTGCCCATCTGCCCCCGACCGGCGCGGCGGTCTGGGGCCCGAGGTTGGTTGTCGGTGCGCGTCCGCCGGCGCGGCGCGGTTGCGTGTGCGAATCGGTCAGCGGTGACGCCTGAGAGCGGCGCGAAGGCGCTACGGCGATGGCCAAGTCGCCAGCGGTCGATCCGCATGTGGTCGGGTCGGAATCCGCAGGCGGCGCATCCGCGCAGCGATGGGACGTTGTCGATGTTGACGTAGGTCAGGGCCGATCGAGCCCCGGCTTGGCGGGCCGCGCGGACGAGTTGGCTCATGCCGTCCGCCATCGCCCGCATGCCCCGAAACGCGGTGAACGTGTACGCCCCCTCCAGGAGTACCTGGCCGTCGCGAGCCGGCGGAAAGTCGCCCGGACAGAGACGCGCGAGCACGGCCTGTCCTGAGGCGTTGATGCACCACTGGGCGTAGACGGGCCTGCCGTCACCCGCCACGGCGACATACAACGTTTCCACCCCGGCATCGCACATGCGCTGGCGGCCGAGAGACTCGAGGGAGTCACGTCCGGACGTTTTGCCCAACTCGTCCCGAAAGCCGGTGAACGATCCGGCGTCGACGGGACGCATCTGGATCGGCAACTCGCCGCGCGTCACAACGGGCCCCGAGAGGTCGCTGGTTAGTCCGACGTGGACCCGATCCGACCACAGCCGCTCCCTCATCTCGTGCAGCGCGAGCGGAACCACCGCGAGGCGCACAGTCTGTGCCGCGTCCCACCGCCGCCCATGAGGCGGCGACGTCGTATCAACCCTCCGCAACCGTGCGAACGTGCCCGTGGCAATGGCAATCGCTGCCGGCGCACCACGCCGGCGGCCTCGCGTCAACCCCCCCACTCCCAGCCTCGGTCTGGTCATTCGTGTTTGGTTCGGAGAACCTTGGGTATCATAGCGCGACACCAGCGTCTTATAAGGAGACACTGGAGAGCGAAGGAGGGCGTTTCATGGACGGAACGAAGAAGCTGACGCTGTCGCAGGAGACGCTGCGTACGCTGGACGACTCCGCCCTTACGGGCGTCGTCGGCGGCAAGTCGGGCATCTGCGTCGACACCGTCGTGTGTCGCAGCGGGGTCTGCCAGAGCGTCGTCTGCAACAGTGGGGCGCTCTGCCAGAGCGCGGTCTGCGGCTAGGGGATCGCCGCCAGCCCCCGAGCGGACCGACAGGCGCCATGAGTCATCAGTGGGCGCGCACCGGCGCACAGCACGTCCCGGCCCCCGCGGGGGCCGGGACGTGCTGGCGTCCGATACTTGCCGGGGATGCCCGAGCCCGTGCGTTGCACGTTGTCGACGACCTGGCCGAATGCATCGAGGCACGCCGGGTGGACATCGCGGGCGATGTCTCGTTGTCTGCCGGCGCCGCGGGCCTGGCGGTGTTCTACGCGCAGCTCGAACGCGCGGGTCGGGGAGGGGAGCAGACGGCCGGTTCGTTCCTCGACGAGGCGATGGATGGCGTCGCCACGCAGCCTCTGGGGCCCTCGCTGTACGCGGGATTCCCAGGTGTCGCCTGGGCCGCCGCCTATGTCCTGGATGCGCTTCACCGCGCCGAGGATCCTCTGGCGGAGGTTGACGAAACGCTTGTCCGGGCGCTCGACCGAGCCGATTGGGATCACGCGCCGTATGACCTGATCTACGGCCTGGTCGGCATCGGCGTATACGCCCTGGCCCGGTGGCCTCGGACGAGCTCGGCGGAGATGCTGATCCTCGTGACCCGCCATCTCTGCGAGCGTGCCCGCCGCGACGCCGACGGCGCGTACTGGTGGACACCGCCAGAGCTCCTCCTCGGGCCGCGCCGAACGCAGTCTCCGAGGGGTGTCGTCGATCTCGGCGTGGCACACGGCATGGCCGGCGTCATCCCGTTCCTGGCCCACGCCGGTCGGCTCGGAGCCGGCGGCCCCGGGGTCGCCGAACTCGCGGACGCTGCGACGAAGTGGCTGCTGCGGCATGCGGTCCCTGATGAGCTCGGCGGCCGGACGATGCCGGCAGTCGTGGCAAGCCGCTCCGACGCTCGGCCGGCCCGGTCGGCGTGGTGTTACGGAGATCCCGGCGTCTCGGCGACCCTCCTTCTTGCCGCGGAGGACGCTGGATACGCGTGGGCGCAACCCGCGCAGCGGCTCGCGGCGAAGGCGGCCGAACGCCCCCCCGGCTCGTGCGGCGTGGTCGACGTCGGCTTCTGCCATGGCGCCGCCGGTCTTGCGCATCTTTTCAACGTGATGTACCAGCTGACCGGGGAGCGGGTGTTCGAGGGTGCCGCGACGACCTGGCTCGACCGGACGCTGAACACCGTGTCAACGGCGTTGGGACGGGAGGGCACACCGACCGCGCGACCCGCACCCCAGCTCCCCTGGAACGGGCTCGGGGTGCTCGAGGGGCTGGCCGGTGTCGGACTCGTCCTGCTGGCTGCGAGCACCCCGGTCGCGCCGTCGTGGGACGCGATGTTTCTGGTCTCCAGCCCGGTGCTCCGCCGGCGACTCGGAAACCATGATCGCTGAGCAGCGAAGCGAAGCGCCCGTCCCATCCGGGTTCTTCGTCCTGCGCACCCCGCTTCTTCCCCTCCGTACATTCCTGGAGTGGGGGGACGGCCTGGAATCGGCGTCCGTGACCGACCGTTCGGCGGTTCGCGATGCGCTCGACCGGGACAGGAGGCTCCTGCGCGAACGTCTGAGCCAAATCCTGCAGCGCCCGGAGTTCTCGGAGGCCATCTTCGTCGCGTCGCCGACGCTCGCCGCGGCGACTGCGGCCTGGCATGACGGAGGGGCACGTCCGGCCCTCGACAAGGTGGACCTCTCCCTCACCGCCTATCTGAGTCGTGCGGCGGCTCGACCCACGCCGTTCGGCCTGTTCGCCGGTTGCACCGTCGGGACGTTCGGGCATGGCGCGCACCTCGAGCTGGGGGATCGGGCGTCGTATGGACGCCACACGAGGCTCGATGCCGAATACGTGTCATCGCTGGCGGCAACGATCGCCGGGAATCCGTCGTTCCGCCGTGTGCTCCGATTCCAGCCGAACTCGAGCCTGTACGAGGCGGCGGGCCGGGTCTTCGTCGCGGTCGCAGAAGGCGGTGCGACCGGACGCTCGTATCGGCTTGTCGCCGTCCGGAAGTCGCCGTATCTCATGGCGGCACTCGAGCGGGCGCGGCACGGGGCGTCGTTGAGCGAGGTCGCGGAGGCGCTGATCGACGGGGACGTGACGCAGGAGGACGCGGAAGCCTTCGTCGACGAGCTCGTCGAAAGTCAGCTGCTGGTATCCGACGCCGAGCTGCAGGTGACGGGCTCGGAACCAACCGAGGCCATGATCGCGACGCTCGGTCGGCATCCCGAGACGTCGCCGGTTGCGGGCGCCCTCGAACGCATGCGCGCGGCGTTGACGCGCATGGACTCGGAAGGGCTCGGCGTCGCAGCCGATCGCTACCGCGACGTGGCCGACGCGGGAGCGGTGCTGCCGGTCTCGCCGGATGTCTCGCGTCTGGTGCAGGTGGACCTGCTGAAGCCGGCTTCCGGCGAGATGACGCTTCCAGCTGACGTCGCCGACGCCGTCCTGCAGGGCGTGGAGGCACTCCACCGGCTGTCACGTGCCGCCCCCTCGCCGGGGCTTGCCCGATTCCGCGAGCAGTTCGTGCGTCGCTACGAGACGCGGGGGATCCCGTTGGCGGACGCGCTCGACGAGGAGAACGGGATCGGGTTCGAGCGGTCGGAGACGGCCGGCGCCGAGCTGAGGGAGCTGATCGGCGGACTGGCGTCGTCGCCGAACGGTGACCTCAGCACCCGGTGGATGGCTCGCGATGCGCTCTTGCTCGACAAGGTGCTGCAGGCAGCGTCTGCGGGCCGGGAGGAGATCGAGCTTGCGCCGGAGGAGCTGGACCGACTCCCGGATACGCACGGAGGCCCCCTTCCCGACGCGTTCGAAGCGCTTGCAACGCTGGATGCTGCGTCTGCCGGAGACATTGAAGCCGGCCGGTTTCGAGTCGTCATGCACTCGGTCTCGGGTCCGTCCGGCGGCCGGCTGCTCGGTCGGTTCTGCCATTCGAGCCCTGAGCTCTGCACGCGGGTGGCCGAGCACCTGCGCGCCGAGGAGGCAGCACGCCCCGATGCGGTGTTCGCGGAGATCGTGCACCTGCCCGAAGGCCGGGTCGCGAACATCGTCAGCAGGCCGGTGTTGCGAGCATTCGAGATCCCGTATCTGGGGCGTTCGGGCGCGCCTGCCGAGCATCAGCTGCCCATCTCCGACCTGATCGTGTCGGTTGACGGCGAGCGCGTGGTTCTCCGCTCCAGGCGGCTTGGGCGCGAGGTGATCCCTCGGATGACGACCGCGCACAACCACTCCCGCCGCGGGCTGGGCGTGTACCGGTTCCTCTGTGCGCTTCAGTCGCAAGGTGTGAGCCCGGGCGCGGCATGGGATTGGGGGCCGCTCGCAGAAGTGCCGTTCCTCCCCCGCGTCGTCATGGGCCGCGCAGTCCTGTCGCGGGCTCGGTGGAACCTCCGTGGCGAGACGTTGGAGGCGTTCCGCCACAGCGGGGACGACGACATGTTCACTGCCGTTCAGCAGCTTCGAGCTGACCATCGGCTGCCGCGCTACGTCGCGCTCGCCGACGGTGAAAACGAGCTGCTGACAGACACGGAGAACCTCCTCAGCCTGCGGGCGCTGGGCCGGCAGATCAAATCGCGGTCGGCCGCCACGCTGGTCGAGCTCCTGCCGTCTCCGGGCCGTCTCTGCGCACGGGGGCCGGACGGTGGATTCACGCACCAGCTCGTTCTCCCTTTCACCCGTCCCTCGCGTGCACGACGTCCAATCCCCGCGGCGAGCGGACACGACCACGCCCGTCACAGGCGCTTCCCGCCGGGCTCCGAGTGGCTGTACGTGAAGCTGTACGGCGGCCCGGCCACCGTCGAGCACATGCTGGACCAGGTGATGGGATCCATCTCCCCGGTGCTGGCACACGGGGATTGGCAGTGGTTCTTCATCCGGTACGGTGACCCGGACTGGCACGTCCGGCTCCGCGTCCACGGGGATGCGGAGCATCTGCTGCCGCGCGCGCTGGCCGCGCTCCGCACCGTCACAGCCGCGCTGCTCGAGTCGGGTGCCCTGTGGCGCGTGCAGCTGGACACGTACGAGCGCGAGGTGGAGCGCTACGGAGGGAAGCGGGCGATCGAGCTCGCCGAACAGATATTCCACGCCGACAGCGAGGCGGTGCTGGACGTCCTGCGACATGGTGCGGCCGCGGATGGTTCGATGCGCTGGCGCGCAGCTCTGCTCGGCGTGGATCGCCTGTTTGCGGACTTCGACCTCGGCGTCGCGGAGCGTCGTGCGGTGGCACGCCGTGCGCGCGCCGGGTACGGAGCCGAACTCGGCGCCGATCGTTCGTTCAGGCGGGCCGTCGCCGCACACTATCGGGCACAGCGCGCGTCCATCGAGGAACTCCTCGACGACGATGACGCAGGCGAGGAATCGCCCGCCCTTGTGGCCGCGATCCACCGCCGATCCGAGCACGTCGTGCCCCTGGCGGACGAGCTGCGGCGGCTGGACGAGCTCGGCCGGCTGTCGGTGACGGTGCCCGAGCTGGTGATGAGCCTCGCGCACATGCACGTGAACCGGATGCTCCGCTCTGCCCAGCGTGCCCAGGAGCTCGTCCTGTACGAGCTGCTGGAGCACCGCTACAGCTCCCAGTCGGCACGCGCGGCGCGATGATGAATGGGGACCATTTCCGGCGCGAGGCCGTCGAGGCCCATGCGACAGGCTATGCCCGCGGACGGGCCGAGATTCCGCTGGGGCGTCGCTGGATTCGACTGTCCTACTGGGCGATCCTCGCGCTCCTTGTGGCCGGCCTGCTGGCGTCGATGCTCGTCCACGTGGAGGAACGAACCGCCGGGCCTGCAGTCGTCGAAGCGCGCGGGCTCGGGTTCACCGCCCTGTTGCCGGCCGGGGCAGCGGCGGACATCGGCAGTGCTCCGTCACTGGCGGTGGAGTTCCCGAGCTCCGGCATCGGGACGAGGCTTGCGGTGGCCCGCGCCCGGGTCAAGGTCGCAACTCCGGCGGCGATCGAGCATGCGGGCTTGCATGCGGGGAACGCCCAGTGGGTGCTCGTATCCGGCCGGCTGGCGCCGGCCCGGGGCGGGTCGCCGTTGCGGCAGGGGAAGGTCCCGGCCCGGCTGGTCGTCGTGCTCGGGTCCGACTCGCTGGCCCAGGTGCTTGCCCGACAGGTTCGGACGGTCGTCGGAGCAAGCGGATGAGGCGAGGCATTCCGCATGTCCGCCAGATGGAGGCTGCCGATTGCGGCGCCGCGTGTCTCGCGATGGTTCTCCGCTACCTTGGCCGGCAGGTACCGCTCGACGAGCTGAGAGACGCAACCGCCACCCACCGCGGCGGCGTGAGCGCGCTCGCCATCATCCAGGCCGCCGGCGCCTACGGGCTGAGGGCGCGCGGAGTCAGGGCCGGCATGGACGGTCTGTCCCGGCTACCGCGGGGCACGGTCCTGCACTGGGAGTTCAGCCACTTCGTAGTCCTCGACCGCGTGCGCCGGCGGGGAATCGTGGTGATGGATCCGGCTTACGGACGCCGGTTCGTACGGTTTCGCGACGTGCGGAAGTCGTATACGGGCGTCGCGATCGTGTTCACCCGTACCCGCTCATTTCGGCGGCGGAAGTCGGCCTCGAACGGCACCTGGCGCTACCTGCGCCCCGCGTTCAGGCGCGTTCAAAGTCTGAGGCGCGTGATCGTCACCTCGCTTCTTCTGCGTCTGCTCGCGCTGGCCGTGCCGTTGGTCACCGCGCTCGTCGTCGACGAGGTCGTCCCGCGCGCGGACGGGCATCTGCTGGCGGTCCTCGCGGCGGGCACGACGGTGCTGCTGGGGTACAGCCTCTTGACGGCGTTTCTGCGCGCGAACCTCCTGCTCGAGCTGCGAACCCAGCTCGATATGACCCTGACAAGCGGATTCGTCGATCATCTCGTCGCGCTGCCGTACGCGTTCTTCGCGCGGAGGTCGTCGGGCGATCTCATGATGCGTCTCCAGAGCAACAGCACCGTCCGCGACATCGTGACGACCTCGTCGATCTCCGCACTGATCGACGGAGCGTTCGCGGCGCTCTTCCTCGGCATCCTGATCCTTGTCAGCATTCCGCTCGCCGTTCTCGTGATCGCCATTGCCGTGGCCCAGGTCGCGACGATGGTGCTCTCGTGGCGGCGAAACCAGCGGCTCATGTCGGACAGCCTGCAGGTCGAGGCGCGCGCACAGAGCTATGCCTACGAGCTGCTCGCCGGGATGCAGACCCTCAAGGCGTCGGGCACGGAGCAGCGGGCAGCAGATCACTGGCGAACGCTCTTTCACGATCAGGTCGGCGCGGCGCTTGCCCGCGGCCGCCTCTCGGCGCTGGTGGATGCGATCATGGGGACATGGACGTTCGCTGCGCCGCTGCTCGTGCTGCTGGGCGCCGCGCACGAGGTGATCGGCGGCGCGATGTCGCTCGGCACCATGCTGGCCGCCGTCGCCCTCGCCACCGGGTTTCTCGGCCCGCTCGGGACGATGGTCACCAGCTGCCTGCAGCTCCAGCTGCTGGGCAGCTACATGATGCGGATCACCGATGTCCTCGACGCTCCGGCGGAGCAGCAGGGCGAGATGCGGCGGCCCGCCCCCGCATTGACCGGAACGATCGACGTGAGCAACGTGTCGTTCGCGTATGGGCCGCTCGCCCC
This sequence comes from Actinomycetota bacterium, assembly GCA_046732235.1. GTDB lineage: Bacteria > Actinomycetota > Thermoleophilia > Gaiellales > JAICJC01 > JAICJC01. The sequence continues at coordinate 8,436 of JBKPMQ010000011.1, read as the reverse complement.
CTTGGTGGTCCGCGACGTCTCACTCCAGATCCGCCCTGGGGAGCACGTCGGGATCGCCGGCCGCTCTGGATCCGGCAAGTCAACGCTCGCGCACCTCATGCTCGGGCTGTACACGCCCGCGGCCGGGGAGGTTCGCTACGACGGCATCGACCTCGAGGAGCTGGAACTCACCTCCGTCCGCAGGCAGCTTGGGATCGTCACCCAGCGGCCGTACCTCTTCGCATCGTCCATCCGGGAGAACATCGCACTCACGGATCCCAGCTTGCCGATCGACGCGGTCATCGCGGCGGCCGAGCTGGCATGCATTCACGAGGAGATCGCCGCGATGCCGATGGGGTACGACACGGTTCTGCAGGACGGCGGCGCGTCACTCTCGGGGGGCCAGCGGCAACGAATCGCACTCGCCCGGGCGCTCGTGCACCGACCGCCGATCCTGGTGCTGGACGAGGCGACCAGCGAGCTCGACACGATGACCGAGCAACGCGTGTACCAGAGACTCGCCACGATCGCCGCGACGACGATCGTCATCGCTCACCGCCTCAGCACGATCCGCGATGCCGACCGCCTGTTTGTCATGGAGGGCGGCTCGATCATGGAGCAGGGAACCCATCACGAGCTGCTGTCGGCCGGCGGCATGTACGCGAGCCTCGTTCACGCGCAGACCGCGCCGGCGGCCGACCACACGGCGCTCGAGACCCCCTCGAGACGGTCCGCTGCTGGAACCTCGGACGCGTTCGACCATGATTGGGACTCCCGCGTCTCGGATTGGTAACGTCTATTCACATGGCTTCCCGATCTCGGCAGGCACTGCAGCAGCGCGTGGCAAGCACGATTCTGGAGGCCGCCGGGCGCGTGTTCGCCGAACGTGACCGAGACGCCAGCATGGGGGATGTCGCGCTGGAGGCCGGGGTCGCCCGTGCCACCCTCTACCGATACTTTCCCAACCGCCAGGCCCTCCTCGACGAGGTCGTCGACCTTGCCATGACCGAGGCGGGCGAGCGACTCGCCGCTGCGCGGATCGACGAGGTAACGGTTGAGGAAGCAGTTCCGCGAGCTGTTCGAGCGCTCGTGGGCGTGGGGGACGCGTTCGTGGTCGCGGTCAGAGAGCACACCCGCGGAGATCTGGCGCGGTTCGGGGAGAAGATCGGCCAGCCGATTCAGCAGCTGTGTGCACGTGCCCAGGAGGCATCCGAGCTTCGCGATGACATCCCGTGTGAGTGGTTGACCGATTTCCTGATTGGGAACGTTACGAGCGCACTGGTATCTGCTCGCCCTGTTGGCCACGACGACATGGTCGCGCTCATCTCGAGCCTCTTCTTCGACGGTGCGCGCAGCCGGCGACTCAGGCTACAGGCGACCGTCTGAGGCGAACCGTGCACCCACGACGGACGGGTGCGGCGGCCGGGAGGCAAGGTGAGAGAGAGGACAATCCCGCCGGAGGATGGCGTCACGATCGACCCGCGGCTGCTCCACGAGCTCGTCGAGTACCTGCGCGACAACGGCGAAGCGCTCCGCGACGAGTGGGCCCGGAGAATCAGCGAGGCGCAGCTTCTTTCGGTCATGAGCCCCCGTGAGGTGACGGACGAGCTCTCCGCCGTCTACGACAACTACGTGACCGCCCTGGAAACCGGAAGCGTCGAGACGCTGCAGGCGTACGCCCGCGATCTGTCGGAGCGGATCATTCCCAGGGGCGTCGAGACGGACGAGGTACTCGGGATCGTGCTCCTGTTACGGGACGTGCTCGCGCGTTCGCTCTTCCACCGCTATCAGCGGGACACCGACCTGCTCGACCGGATCCTGAACGCGTACGAGCCGGCGGCCAACCGGATCGCCGTCACCGTCGGGGTCAGCTTCGTCGACGAGCGTGAGCGGGTGATTCGCGAGCAGCAGCAGAGCATCCGCGAGCTGTCCACTCCAGTGCTGCAGGTCCGCGATCGCCTCCTCACCTTGCCGATCATCGGCGTTCTGGACGAGCAGCGGGCCCGACAGCTGACCGAGCAGCTGCTGAACGCGATCCAGAGCCATCGCGCAAAAGTCGTCGTGATCGACATCACGGGCGTCGCAACGATCGACGAGACGGTCGCGAACCACCTCGTGCGGACGGTGGAGGCCGCACGGATCATGGGCGCGAACGCAATACTCACGGGACTCTCCTCGCTCATCGCGCAGACGCTCGTGGACCTGGGTGTCGACCTGGGCGTCATGCGCACGGTCGGTGATCTTCAGGGCGGGCTCGAGGAGGCGGAGCGCCTTCTGGGCGTACGCGAGCCGGCAGACGCTCCGGGCGGTTAGGCGGCGGCATGTCGGTCGCCATCCTTCGGCACGGCGACTACCTGATCGCGACGGTCCAGTCGGATCTCACCGACGGCCAGCTGCTGGCGCTTCGCAACGAGCTGGCGCACCAGGTCGGCGAGCTCCGTGCGCGCGGCGTGATCCTCGACGTGGCGGCGCTCGACGTGATCGACTCGTTTGCCGCCCGTTCGCTGCGGTCGATCACGCTCATGGCACGGATGCGCGGGGCAGAGACCGTGATCGTTGGCATCCGGCCGGACGTGGCGATCGCCATGGTGCAGTTTGACCTCAACCTGGAGGCGCTTCGCACGGCGCTCGACCTCGACGAGGCCGTCGAGATGCTTGACCGCTCGACCGGGAGAGGCCCGCGTGATTCATGACGCACGAGTGCGGATCGCGGCGGACATCGACATCGTGCGGGCGCGCTCCGAGGCACGGGCTCTTGCCCTCGATCTGGGATTCTCCCGGACCGATGCGACGCTCATCGCGACGGCCATCTCCGAGATCGCCCGCAACATCCTGATCCACGCGCATGAGGGCGAGATCGTGATGGAGCCCCAGTACGAAGCGGACAGCTGCGGTCTCGCCGTCGTCGCATCCGATCGCGGACCGGGTATCAGGAACGTCGACGCCGTCTTCGACGCCGCGTATTCGACCCGTGCAGGGCTCGGGTTGGGAATCCCGGGCGCACGCCGGTTGATGGACGAGTTCGCCATCGAGTCAGAGCTTGGCCGGGGAACCATGGTTCGCATGGTCAAGTGGCGGACGCGCGATGAGCTCGAGCTTCTGCGGGAGCGCCGACGCCGGAATGGAGAAGTCTCGTGAAGGGCCCGGTACGTCGGTTCCGTGTCACCTACGCGTCCGCGACGGAAACCTATGTCTCCGATCCCAGCGAAGCCCCGCTCAGCGTCGCATACGAGCTCGGACGCGAGGCCGTCCGGATCGGGCTGAGCGTCCTCGAGCTCGCCGAGGTTCACCACCAGACACTCGCCACCGTCGTCCTGCGGGCCGACGATCGGGACGAGGCCGCAGGGCTGGTCGAAGCCGCGGGCGAGGTCTTCCTGGAGACGCTCTCCGCGTATGAGATGGTCACGCGCGGATTCGCGGAGGCCCGCGACATGGCACAGCTCGAGCGACGGCAGGCCACCGTCGTTCGGCGGCTGTCGGCCTTTCTGGCCGATGCAGCGCTCGCAATCGACGATCAGCACTCGTTGGATGAAGCTCTGCAGCTGGTCGCCGAGCACGCTCGCGAGCTTGTGTCCGCATCACACTGTGAGATCTCCTGGCTGCATCGCGGTCGCCACCGAACCGGCGCCAGCTGCGCCGAATCAGAACCGGACGGCCTCGAAACCATGCGATGCCAGCTGTCGTCGCTGGACGGCCGCCGCATCGGCTGGATCACGGCTCGTCGAGGAGGCCCTCCGTTCAGCGCCGGGGAGGCGGACCTTCTGAGCCAACTGGCTCAACTCACGTCCGCGACGCTTGAGCGAGCCCAGCTCTACCGGGCTGACGTCGCTGAGTAGGCGCTCGTGGGGGTGGTCGCGATCGCGTCCAGCGCCCACATCGATCCGACGTTGACGATCGCCCCACCGCCCCGGTCGACCATCGTGCGCGCGGCTGCCTGCGACGCGGAGAACGTCGGAGACATCGCTCGAGCGCCCACTGCCCGTACCCGCGCAGGTGCCAGTGGCCGATCTGCACCGCGAAGCTGCCCCAGCTCTGCTTCCGGTCCTGCGGCCCGCTCAGGAAGGCTGCACCTCGGGGTCGGTGTTCGAGGCGGCGGAGGCCCCGAAATCACCTTCGGCCCATCCGCGCATGACGAGCCGCTCGGTCTCGATGACCGGGGATCGACGTCACGATCGGCGCACCTCAGACGCGGCTACGCTCTTGCCGTGCGGCGGATCCTCGGACACCACCTGACGGCGCTCGCGATCCTCCTCTGCCTCCAGGCGGCCGCGTCGATGCTGGCCATGCGGCGCGACCCGGTCGACCGGTTCCGCGCCGTGGTCGTGAGCGGGCTCGTGTGGGAGTCGCTGCGCCGGCTCGACCGCCTGCCGCCGCCGCGGGTCACGAGAGCTCGCTGAACGACACCAGGTCGGAGCCGCGGCAGGCGTAGCGGTAGGTGCGCCCGTCCGTGGTGATCGTGCCGTTCGCGTCGCCGGCCGGCCTGATCCAGTCGGTGCCGCTCGACGTGCCCGAGCCGCCGCCCCACCAGTCCCGCTCCGACTCCGTCACCGAGCCCGAGCCGCAGCGCACGAGCGGCGGCTGCACGCTCACGATCGACACGGCGACGAGGCCGGCGCCCAGCGGCACCCCGCACAGGAACGCGAGCGCCCACGCGCGCCGGCCGCCGCCGCGCAGGGTGGGGACGATGGCGAACGCGCTCACGATCGCGGCGGGCAGGAGCAGCAGGCCGATGCTGAACATCGTCGCGACACCGGCCACGAACAGGCCGGCGACGAGGGCGACGACGATCGCGCCCCGCGGCCGCGGCACGACCACGAGCGCGGCGGCTGCGACGGTCGCGATCACGCCGGCCGCGATGACGGTCACCACCGCGGCGCGGGGGAGCCGGTACACGTCGTGGCGCGAGTGCGCGATCGTCACGCCGACGCGCAGCTCGATCAGGGTGATGAGGGCCGCGGCGAGCAGGATGACCGGGAGCCGCCGCCGCCAGCTCCGTCCCGCCGGGCCCGTGGCGCTCGCTGCCGACACCCCGCGGATCTTAGGCCGCGTACGACTCCCTGATCACGAGTGCCCTCGAGTGCGTCGGCGCCCAGGCGCCCCAGGCGCCGTGCTCGGGCGGGCGACGTGCGCCCTGGTCGTGCCCGCGACGGCAGGGGCCGCCGCCGCGACCATCGAGATGGCCGCGGCGGCGGGGAGGAGCAGCCTCAGCGGGTGACGCAAGCGGCTAGCCGATGCGGAGCGTCCGGAGCGGGCTCTCGGCCGGCCGGTGGCCCTGCTCGCCCAGATACAGCACGAGCCACTGGAGCCGTTTCGTGAGCTGGCTGCGCCTGAACGTCACCGACCAGCCGCCCTTCGGGCCGGTGTGGAGGCGCAGGACGACGCCGCGGTTCCCCGTCAGGCCCAGGAACCAGACGGACTGGCCCCCCAGCCCGTGGTGAGCGGTCGTGTCGGTGAGCTTGCCCGAGAGCTTGGACGGGTGATGGGCCACGACCGGGTTGCGGCTGGCGTTCCCGGTGATCCTGGTGAGATGCACCTTCGTCGCCGAGCGCGAGTACGCGGCCAGGTCGGTCGCCATCTGGTTGACGTCAATCGATCCCCAGCCCGACGCCATGTCGTACCCCGTCGCGGCGTGGTAGTTGTGCACCGCCGAGACCAGGATGTTGCTGCCGGTCGTGACGTCGTGGAACATCGCCGGGTCGGCGGTCGCCTGATGGTACAGGAAGGGGTTCGCGAACCCCATCCGGCTGCCGCCGTTCGCGAGGCTGAACTCGTTGGCGTCGGCCGTGAAGGCGGCCATCAGCGGCGCCGCCGCCGACGTGCCGCCGACGACGTCCCACTTGCCGTGGTACATGACGTAGCCGGTCTGGGGATCGGCGTTGAAGGCGATGTCCGGCACCTCGCGGCAGTACATGGTCTTGCCGCCGCACCGCTTCTTGCTCGACAGGCCGGTGCGGATCACGCCCGGCCCCTTCTGCCAGGACGGCTTGCGGAAGAGCACCGAGACGCCGCCGCCGCCTGCGCCCCTGATGGCGCCATGGCCGCCCCAGACCGATTCGTGGAACGGCCCGGTCGTGAGCCGCGTGCCGCCCACACCGGTCGCGTACGGCTGGCCGGCCGGGTCGTCCACCGCGATGTTGTTCACTCCAAAGGGATGGCAGTCGGAGGAGCCGTCGTCGCCCGAGGCGGCGAAGAACGACATGCCGGCCACGGCCATCAGCTCGAGCTCCTGGTTCGTGGCCGCGGCCTGGACGAGCGGCTCGAACGGCTGGCACAGGCCCCAGCTGTCGGACACGATGTGGATGTGCCGGGTCTTGCGCTGGTGCAGCATCGCGTCGAGCACTGCGGCCTGCGACGCGGACGGCTTGGCGACGTACGTCCACAGGTGGTCGAGGCCGGGCGCCTGCGAGACGGCGACCTCCTGGTCGAGGTCGACCTCGATCGCGCCGCCGGTGTTCGTGGTGCCGCCGTTGACGGGCACCTGCGTGTTCGGCACGCTCGTGCCGAAGCACGTCTGGAAGGTCGCGAGGTGTTTCGCCGCGCCGGTGCTGCTCAGGGCCGTGTTCGAGAACTCGACGAGCGCGATCGACTCCCCGGAGCCGTCGTTGCCGGCGTCGAGCAGCGTCTGCGAGTTGTAGGCGCCCGCCGCCGCCAGATCCTGCGGCTGGAAGGTGCCCGAGAACGTGTTCTGAATGTTGTCCGAGCCGGGGCAGCCGGTGAGCGCGTTCGGCTGCAGGCGCGTGTGCTTCACGTGGATCCCGGCGGGATGCATCAGCGCCTGCGTCGAGAGCCCGTCCACCGAAAGCACGTGGCCGGCGATCGACGCGGGCAGGTGCACGGCGCTCGTCGGCGCCCGGAACGCATCGCCGTCGGCGCCGCGGTAGCGGGCCAGCGACACGCCGAACGCGCGCTCCGCCTGCGCGGCCGTGCCGGCGAACGACGAGGCGAGCATGCCCTGTCCGGTCAGCCGGAAGCCCTGCGAGCGCATGTAGGCGCTCACCTGGGCCCGAACCGTCGCCGAGGGGCGGAAGAGGAAGTTCATCACCCTGTCCGAGAGGCCCGGGCGGGCGCTCGACTGGGCCGCCATCGCCGCGAGCAGCTTCGGGTGGCGCGGCTTCAGGAAGATGGAGACGTCCACGGACGCGGCCGGCGAGGCGTGGCCGACGACGTTCGCCCTCGCCAGCGAGCGCATGGCCGACCCGGCCAGCGTGGCCATCCGCGGCGATGCGTGCGCGCGGTGAGTCCGGGCCTGGGCGGGCTGTGCGGCTGCCACCGCTGCCACTGCTCCGGCGAGGGCGAAGAGCGTCAGGGACCTGCTCACATCGTGCTCCAATCGTGGGACGGCGGACGGAGAATACGCGGGTTTTCCCCGAAGGCAAATCTCGCGTCCGCTATGTGCCGGAGAGCAGGTGCCTGCTGACCGCGGCGAGCCCCTCGAGGTCGTGCACGTCGTGGTCGAGCAGGGGCACCTCGACCAGCTCGTTCGCCCCGACCCGGGTCCGCAGGCGCTCGATGTTCGCGCGGTCGCGATCGGCCAGGGACTGGAAGTGGAGCAGGTTCTCGGCGGCCCGCCCGGCGACGTCCGCGGGGATGCCCTTCGCGGCCAGGGCCCGCGTCGCCCGGCCGCGGATGCGGCTGCGCGCGCCGCCGATGTAGCTCCGGTGCACCTTGTTCACGACGACGCCGCCGAACGGCAGGTCGCGCTCGCGCAGCGCCCGCCAGAAGAAGTCGGCCTCGGTCATCGGCTCGGGCAGCGGAACGGTCACGAGCAGGAACGTCGTCTCCGGCGACGCCAGCAGCCGCGAGACCTCGTCTGCGCGGCGGCGGAAGCCCTCGTACATGCCGTCGAAGCCGGCCAGGAACTCCGAGATGTCGGTCAGGAGCTCTGTGCCGGTCAGCCGCTCGACGGCGCCGAGCGCCGTCCCCGTGCCGGGGAGCACGCGCAGGCCGAGGCGGCCGGCCCGCATCCCCGGCCGCACGAGCAGCCGCAGCGCCTTCCCGTCGACGAACCGCGTGATCCGGCCGGGCGCCTCCAGGAAGTCGAGGGCGTGGCGCGAGGGCGGCGTGTCGAGCACGATCAGGTCGAAGCGGCCGCTCGCCCACACCTCGTAGAGCCGCTCCATCGCCATGTACTCGTGCGACCCGGCCACCGCGCCGGAGAGCTGGCGGTAGATGGGGTTGCGCAGGATCCGCTCGGCCGCCTCGGGGGAGGGCGCCTGCTCGCGCACGAGGGCGTCGAACGTCCGCCGGGCGTCGAGCATGGCCGCGTGCAGGCTGCCCGGGCCGTCCATCCCGTGCGCGTCCAGGTCGACCTCGTGCTCGTCGTCGTCCGTCTCGGGCAGGCCGAGCGCGCCCGCCAGGCGGCGGGCCGGGTCGATGGTGAGGACGAGCACGCGCCGGCCGCGCTGGGCCATTCCGGCGGCGAGCGCCGCCGCGGTCGTCGTCTTGCCCACGCCGCCC
>JBKPMQ010000010.1:0-3781 GCA_046732235.1 Actinomycetota bacterium | reverse complement strand
CTGCAGAGCCGCGCGCGAGCGGCGGAGAGGTCGGCCCCGGCCCGGGCGGTGACGTCGTCCCAGCCCACGAGCGCCTCGGGATCGCCGCCACCGGCCCGAAGCCGGCGCGGCAGGTGGTTGCGCTGGGCGAGCGCGCGGGCGTAGGCGGCGGGCACGTCGGCGAGCGCCGGCCACAGGCGCACCAGGGCGCGGTCGACGTACGTGCGCCGCAGCGACGGGCCTCCCTGCACCAGCCGGATCCGGTCGGGGGTGAAGACGAGCACGGGAAAGCGGGCGAGCAGGCCCGCGGCCGAGCGCTCGGCGACGCCGTCGACGACGACCCGCTTCGGCTCGCCCGGCCGGAAGCCCACCTCGACGCGCGACGGGCCGGTCGCAAGCTGCGCGGCCACCTCCACCCGGGTGACCTCCTGGCCGAACGCGACCACCTGGGCCTCGGTCGTGGTGCGCGGCGAGTAGGCGAGCGCCCCGAAGTGGATCATCTCGACGAGGCTCGTCTTGCCGGCGCCGTTCGGCCCCACGATCCCGATCAGGCCGGCGCCGAAGCCGACCTCGACGCGCTCATAGCAGCGGAACCAGCTGCCGCGCACCGACGTGACCAGCACCGTTCAGGTGGAGAGCCTGATCGGCATGATCAGGTACGAGAAGCTGCCGTCCTCGCCCTGGACCAGGCCCGGGCGGAGCGGGCTGATCAGCTTCAGCCGCACCGTGTCTCCCTCGACGCTCTCGATGCCGTCGCGCAGGAACTCCGCGTTGAAGCCGATCTCGAGCGGCTCGCCGTGGAAGTCGACCGGGATCGACTCGCGGGCCTCGCCGACGTCCTGCGTCTGCGCGCTCACCGTCAGCTTCCCGGGCTCGAAGGCCAGCCGCAGCGGCAGCGTCCGCTGCGCCATGAGCGCGGTGCGGCGGACGACGTCGAGCAGCTCCGAGCGGCCGGCGGGGATCTCGTGCTCGAACGCCTGGGGCAGGAGCTGGCGGTAGTTGGGGAACTGGCCGTCGATGCGGCGGGCCGAGAGCCACACGCCCTCCATCCCGAACAGGATCTGGTTCTCGCCGATCGAGACCTGGATGCTGTCGGCGTCGAGCGCGGCGGCGATCCGGCCGAGCTCGACGAGCGCACGGGCCGGCACGATTGCCTGCGCGTCGCCGCCGGACCCCGGGACGACGGCCTCCTTCACGCTCAGCCGGTAGCTGTCGGTGGCCGCCATGGTCACCCGGCCGTCCCCGAACTCGACCAGGATGCCGGTGAGCACCGGACGCGACTCGTCGCGCGACGCTGCGCGCGCGACGTAGTTGATCGTCGCGACGAAGGCCTGGCGCTCGAGCGTGAACGACGGACCGGAGGCCTCGGGCAGGTGGGGGAAGTCCTCCGCCCCCTGCGCGTGCAGCGAGTACTCGCTCGACCCGCAGGCGATGCGAACGGCGCCGGTGCCGGGCGTCTGCTCGATCGTGACCTCGGACTGCGGCAGGGCGCGGACGATCTCGAGCAGGAGCCGTCCGGGCAGCACCGTCGATCCCGGTTCGTCCACCTGCGCGGGGACGGTGACGCGCACCGAGAGCTCCATGTCGGTCGCCGCCAGCTCGACGGTGCCCTGCGCCTCCGCGCGCACGAGGATGCCGGAGAGGATCTGGACGGTCGAGCGCTGGGACACGCCCCGGGCCGCGATCTGCAGCCGGCCGAGCAGGTCATCCTGGGAACAGACGATTTTCATTCGGGGTCAGTGTCCTCCCGCTTCAACGGGTTCTTCGAAAATTCATTCAGAGGTTATAGGAGTAGGGCCTGGGGACGATGGGGAAAAGGGCGCCGCGCACCGCCGTGGAGCGGGATCCAGTGTGGAGGAGCCTGCGGACGACACCGGTGCAGTTCTCCCCGGTCCCCCAGCACCGGCGGGCGAACCGGACGTCTGGGGGAGCGCCTGGGGGTCCGCGCCCGGATCCTCACAGGCTGTCCACAGGGAAGCCACAGGGAAGCGCGCGCGGTTTTCACCGGCCGCGCTTGATCCGGGCGGTCAGCTCCTGGACGACGTTGAAGACGTCGCGGTCCTCCCGGATGAGGTCGCCGATGCGGCGGACGCCGTGCATCACCGTGGAGTGGTCGCGGCCGCCGAACTTCGCCCCGATCTTGGGGAGCGACTGGTCGGTCAGCTCGCGGCACAGGTACATGGCGATGTGGCGTGGGTAGGCGATCGACTGGGGGCGCTTGTCGCCGCGCAGGTCGGCCTGGCTCACGCCGAACCACTCGCAGACGGCCGCCTGCACCTGCTCGATCGTGATCGCCCGGGCGCTGCCGCCCGGGAAGAGATCCTTCAGCACCTCGTCTGCGACGCTCGCCGTGATCGGCCGGCCGGTGAGCGAGGCGTACGCGATCACGCGGGTGAGCGCGCCCTCGAGCTCGCGGATGTTCGACGTCACCCGGTCGGCGATGAACGTGAGCACGTCCTTGTCGGCGACGTCGATGCGGTCGGTGGCGACCTTCTTGCGCAGGATGGCGATCCGCGTCTCGAGATCGGGCGGCTGGATGTCCGTGATCAGGCCCCACTCGAAGCGCGACTTGAGCCGGGCCTCGAGCGTCGCGAGCTCGCGCGGCTGCCGATCGGAGGAGATGATGATCTGCTTGCCGGCCTCGTACAGGCTGTTGAAGGTGTGGAAAAACTCCTCCTGGAGCGTGTCCTTGCCTTCTATGAACTGGATATCGTCTACTAGGAGAACGTCGTACGTCCTATACCGCATTTTGAATCCGGCAGTGTTTTTGTCCCGCAAGGCATCGACAAACTCGTTCAAAACGGTCTCGGTCGTCACATAGCGGACGCTGAGGTCGCGATGTTGCTGCGCCACGTACTGGCCGACGGCCTGCAGGAGGTGCGTTTTCCCCAGGCCGGTCGAGCCGTAGATGAAGAGCGGGTTGTACGCCTGAGCGGGGGATTCGGCCACCGCGAGCGCCGCCGCGTGGGCGAAGCGGTTGCTCGGACCGATGACGAAGAGGTCGAAGGTGTAGCGCGGGTTCAGCCCCCGAAGACCCGGGGCCGGGCCCTCCTCGCCGGCGGACTCCTCGGCGCTCTCGGGCATGGCCTCGGCGCGTGCCGCCGCGACGGCCTCCGACACGGCGACGCGCAGCTCGAGCACCAGATCGTGCTCGGCGGCGGCGGCGTTCAGCAGGCTGCCGAAGTGACCCTCGATCCAGGTCTTCGTGAACTCGTTCGGCACGGCGACGACGAGCCTTTCGGCATTCTGCTCCACCGGGGTTGCGGCGCCGAACCAGTTGGCGAAGGTGCTGGCGTTGAGGGATTCACGCAGGCGTTGCGAGATCGTGTCCCAGGTGTGGGACGCGGCCGGCTCGGAGGTCATAGAGCGGCGAGTCTACGCCGTGGCCGGTCGGGCGGCAAGGCGGTACGGCGGTCCGGGAAATCCGAGAAAGCACGCATTTTGCAGGGATTTCGTGGATGCCCACAGATCGCTCCACACCTGTGGATAGTTTCAGGCAGGCCCGCTCGCGTGCCTCGAAAGTGGCCGTTTGCGCGGGGTTTGCCGCCCGTGTCGGTCAGGAGAAGTCGACACGCTTTCCACAACGAGAAGTTTCGCCCGCGGGGCGGAGGGGCGATCCGGGGCGCTGCTTTATACTCTCGGGCACTCCATGAAGCGCACCTATCAGCCGAACACCCGCAAGCGCGCGAAGACGCACGGATTCCGCAAGCGCATGAGCACCCGCGCCGGGCGGGCCGTGCTCAAGCGGCGGCGGGCACGCGGCCGAAAGCGCCTGTCCGCATAGACAGCCAGTGACCTCCGA
>JBKPMQ010000009.1:0-5986 GCA_046732235.1 Actinomycetota bacterium | reverse complement strand
GCCTCATCCGCCACGACACCCGTCACCCCGATGACACCCGATCCGACCCCGACCGACTTCTACGACGAGCTGGCCGGCGACTACCACCTCATCTTCGCCGACTGGGACGCCGCGATCGCCTGGGAGGCCGACCTCATCAGCGGCCTGCTGCGCGACCTGGGCCTGGCTTCCGGCACAGTGCTGGACGCCTCCTGCGGCATCGGGACGCAGGCCATCGGCCTCGCGCGAGCCGGCTTCTCGGTGACGGCCACCGACATCAGCCGTGCGTCGGTCGAGCGCTGCGCGCGTGAGGCGGCGGCACGCGGGATCACCATCGTCACCGGCATGGCGGACCTGCGGGTGCTCGACGTGGCCGGCGCCGGCAGCTTCGACGCGGCCCTGTCGTTCGACAACGCGCTCCCGCACCTGCTCGACGACGCCGATCTGGACGCCGCGTGCGCGGCGCTGCGACGCGCACTGCGTCCCGGGGGAGTACTGCTGGCCTCGATCCGCGACTACGACGAGGTGCTGCGCGCGCGGCCCTCCGGCGACCCGCCTCGCCGGTATGCGGCCGAAGACGGCGAACGGATCGTGTTCCAGGTGTGGGACTGGCTGCCCGACGACCGGTACACCGTCCGCCACTTCATCATGGCCGGCACCCCCGGCGGCTGGAACGTCACCGAGCGCACGACGATCTACCGCGCGCTGCCCCGCGCGGCGCTGTCGGATGCCTTGCGCCGGGCCGGCTTCGAGAACGTTGTGTGGCTGATGCCCGGGGAGACGGGCTTCTACCAGCCGATCGTCGAGGCGCGGTCGGTTAGTGCAGGAAGTGGCGGCGGCCGGTGAAGACCATCGCGGCGCCGACGGCGTTCGCGGCCGCGATCACCTCGGCGTCGCGGACAGAGCCGCCCGGCTGGACGATCGCCCGCACGCCGGCCGCGAACGCCGCCTCGGGCCCGTCGGCGAACGGGAAGAACCCGTCCGACGCCAGCACCGCGCCCTGCGCACGCTCGCCGGCCTTCGAGGCTGCCGCCTTCACGGCGTCGACCCGGCTCATCTGGCCCGCGCCGATGCCGACCGCGGCCAGGTCGCGGGCGATCACGACGGCGTTCGAGCGGACGAAGTGCACGGTCCGCCACGCGAACAGGATGTCTTCCCACTCGCGCTTGCCGGGCGCGACCTCGGACACCACCTGCATGTCGGCGCGGTCCTCGGTCTCGTTGTCGCGGTCCTGGATCAGGAGGCCGCCCAGCACCCGCCGGATGTCGCGCTCTCCGGGGCTCGACTTGCGCCGCTCGCGGTCCTCGAGCACCCGCGTCGAGGGCTTGGACGAGAGGGTCTCGCGGGCGGCGTCGTCGTAGCCCGGAGCGAAGATGACGTCGAGCTTCGTCTCGATCATGCGCTCCGCGACGGCGCCGGTGACCGGCCGGTTCACGGCGATCACCGCCCCGAAGGCCGACACCGGGTCGCCCGCGAGCGCGCGCGCGTACGCCTCGTCGAGCGTCGCGCCGACGGCAACTCCGCACGGGTTCGCGTGCTTGATGATCGCGCAGGCGGGAAGCTGGAAGGCGGTCGCGATGGTGCGGGCCGCCTGGAGGTCGGCGAGGTTGTTGAACGAGAGCGGCTTGCCGCTCACCTGGTCGACGCGCGAGAGCACGTGCCGGCGGGCGCCGGTCTCGCGGTAGAAGGCTGCCCGCTGGTGCGGGTTCTCGCCGTAGGCCAGGTCGCCCACCTTGACCAGGTCGATCGTGAGCCGGTCGGGGAACGGCTCCGTGTCGGCGAACCAGGCCGCCACCGCCGCGTCGTAGGAGGCGACGTGCGCGAAGGCCTCGCCGGCCAGGTCGCGGCGCGTGTCGAGCGAGAGCTCGCCGTCGGCGGCCTGGAGCTCGCCGAGAACGAAGCCGTACCGGTCGGGCTCGGTGACGACGCCGACCGAGTGGAAGTTCTTCGCGGCCGCCCGCACCATCGTCGGCCCGCCGATGTCGATGTTCGCGATCACCTCGGCCTCGGACACCCCCCGGCGGGCCGCCACCGAGCGGAACGGGTACAGGTTGCAGACGACGAGGTCGATCGGCTCGATGCCGGCGGCCTCGAGCGACGCCATGTCGTCGTCGTGGTCGCGCCGGGCCAGGATGGCGGCGTGCAGCGACGCGTGCAGCGTCTTCACCCGCCCCCCGAGGAGCTCCGCCGACCCGGTCAGCTGCTCGACCGTCGTCACCGGGACGCCCGCCTGCTCCAGGAAGCCCGCCGTCCCCGACGTCGAGATCAGCTCGACGCCGAGCTCGTGCAGCCCCTGCGCGAACGTCGACAGGCCGTTCTTCTCGCTGACCGATATGAGGGCTCGTCTGATCTTCATCCGCTCACCCGCACCCGCCGTCCGTCGACATGGATCCTGCCCGCTCCGTACAGCCGCACCGCCTCCGGCAGGAGCCGGTGCTCGATCCGGTGAAGACGCTCGGTCACCTCGGCGGCGGTGTCATCATACGAAACGGCCAGCGCCTCCTGCATGACGATCGGGCCGGTGTCCGCGGAGACGTGATCGGCGTCCACCAGGTGCACGGTCACGCCCGTCACCTTGACCCCGTGGGCGACGGCATCCTCGACGGCATGCGCCCCCGGGAAGGCCGGCAGGAGCGCCGGATGGACGTTCAGGATCCGGCCGGACCACCGCCCGACGAACGCGGCCGAGAGGATGCGCATGTAGCCCGCCAGCACGACGAGCTCCGTGCCGTGATCCGCGAGGAAGGCGGCGGTCTCGTCCTCGTCGGCGGACGCGATCGCGGGGATCCCGGCGTGCGCGGCACGCTCGAGGCCGGCAGCCCCGGCGCGGCTCGAGACGACGCAGCAGACGTCGATGTCCGGGGCGTCGATCAGCGCCTGCAGGTTCGTGCCCGTCCCCGAGATGAGCACGCCGACTCTCAGCGGAAGCGCACCCCCGCCCCCTCGACGACCGTGCCGGCGACGAACCCCGGGCAGCCGCCGCGTTCGAGCGCCGCGAGCGCCACCGCGACGGAGCCCTGCTCGACCACCGCGGCATAGCCGAGCCCGAGGTTGAAGACGCGGCGCAGCTCGTCCTCCTCCACGCCGAGCGACGCGAGCCAGCCGAACACGGCCGGCCGCTCGAACGCGCCGAGGTCGACCTCTGCCCCGAGACCGTCCCGGAACTGGCGGGCGAGGTTGCCCGGGATGCCGCCGCCGGTGATATGGGCCATCGCCCGCACGTCGACCGTGCGGCACAGCTCGGCGACCGGGCGGGCGTAGATCCGGGTCGGCTCGAGCAGGGCGTCGGCGACGCTCGCACCGCCGAGCCCGTCAGGCGCGTCCGCCGGGCCGAGGCCGGCCCGCTCGAGCAGGCGGCGCACGAGCGAGAACCCGTTCGAGTGGGGGCCGCTCGACGGGAGGCCGAGGATCGCGTCGCCGGCCTCCACGCGGCTTCCGGAGACGAGCTCGCGCCGCTCGGCGATCGCGACGCAGAACCCGGCCAGGTCGTACTCCTCCGGCTTCATCATGTCGGGATGCTCCGCCGTCTCGCCGCCGAGGAGCGCGCACCCGGCCCGGCGGCAGCCGTCGGCGATGCCCTCGACGAGCGCGGCGACCACGTCGACGTCGACGCGCCCGCAGGTGATCACGTCCATGAAGAATGCGGGCCGCGCCCCCGACGTGATCACGTCGTTCACGCTCATCGCGACCAGGTCGACGCCGAGGCCGGCGTGGCGGCCGGCGGCCCGGGCCAGCAGCACCTTCGTCCCGACCCCGTCGCAGCCCGCAGCGATCAGCGGGTCGCCCACCGACGGCGTGTAGAGGCCGGCGAAGCCGCCGTGCCCGCCCAGCACCTGGCGGCCGTGGGTCGAGGTGACGGCGGCCCGAATCCGCTCGACGACCGCATCGCCGGCGTCCAGGCTGACCCCCGAGCCGGTGTAGGTGAGCGGCTCCTCGCTCTCGCTCACCGGATCTCCACCGGCACGGGCGCAGACTCGAAGCGCAGCTTCGCGAGCCGCATGTCGGCGGGGATCTCGGTCGGATACTCGCCCGTCAGGCAGGCGCGGCAGAAGCCCTCGGCCGGCCCGGCCGTGGCCTCGAGCCCCTCCAGCGACAGGTAGGCGAGCGAGGTAGCGCCGAGCCGCCGGCGCACCTCCTCGATGCTGCGACCGGCCGCGAGCAGCTCGTCCTGGTCGGCCATGTCGATCCCGTAGAAGCACGGCGAGATGATCGGCGGCGACGACACGCGCAGGTGCACCTCGCGCGCGCCCGCTTCGAACAGCATCTGCACCAGCTTTCGCGTCGTCGATCCGCGCACGATGGAGTCGTCGACGACGACCACCCGACGGCCCTCGAGCACGGAGCGAAGCGCGTTGAACTTGAGCTTCACGCCCCGCTCGCGCAGCGCCTGGTCGGGCTGGATGAACGTGCGCCCGACGTAGCGGTTCTTGACGAGGCCCTCCCCGAACGGGATGCCGCTTCGCCGCGCATAGCCGACGGCGGCGGGCGTCCCCGAGTCCGGCACGCCGATGACGACGTCCGCCTCGACGGGGGCCTCGTCCGCCAGCCGCTCGCCCATCCGCCGCCGCACCTCGTGCAGGCCGCTCCCGTGCATGACCGAGTCGGGGCGGGCGAAGTAGATGTACTCGAACACGCACAGCGATCCCGGCCGGTCGCCGAGGCTGCGGAAGCGGGCGCCGCGCTCGTCCACCACCACCATCTCGCCCGGCTCGAGGTCACGCTCGAGGGTGGCCCCGATCAGGTCGAGCGCGCACGACTCGGAGGCGAGCACCCAGGCTTCGCCGAGCCGGCCCACCACCAGTGGGCGGATGCCGTCGGGATCGCGGAAGCCGGCCAGCCCGCGCTCGGTCATGACGACGGCCGCGAACGCGCCCTCGATCCGGCCCATCGCGTCGGCGACGGCCTCGCCGAGGTCGCCCGACTCGTGCTCGGCGATCAGCGCCGCCATCACCTCGGTGTCCGACGTCGAGCGCATCGACACCCGCCGCGACCGGAGCTCCTGGCGCAGCTCGGCGGTGTTCGTCAGGTTGCCGTTGTGGCCGAGGGCGATGGTGCGCCCGCCGGCATGGCGGACGACGGGCTGGGCGTTCTGCCACACCGTCGACCCGGTGGTCGAGTAGCGGGTGTGGCCGATCGCGATGTGGCCTTCGAGGCCCGACAGCCGCGCCTCGTCGAACACCTGGCTCACGAGCCCCATGTCCTTCATCGCGGTGATGCGGCCGCCGTCCGACACGGCGATCCCGGCGCTCTCCTGGCCGCGGTGCTGGAGCGCGAACAGCCCGAAGAAGGTCGAGCGGGCGACGTCGCGGTCGGGGCCGTCGGCCGGCGTGTAGATGCCGAAGACGCCGCACATCAGGCGCCGTCCTCCATGATGCGTGGGAGCGCTCCCTCGTAGAGGTCGATCGCGTCGGCGAGCGCGATCCGGGCCGGGCCGACGGCGATCTGGGCGCCGCCCACCGCCCCCAGCCGCCGCAGCGGCACCGCTCCGGCCAGCCTGCGCAGCGCAGCCACGTCGGCCCGCCGGGCCGAGATCACGACCCGGCCGTCGCCCTCGCCGAAGAGATCCGGCGCCTCCTCGACGCAGACGCCGATGCCGCCTGCCATCGCCGACTCGGCCACGGCCACCGCAAGCCCGCCGCCGCCCACGTCGTGGGCGCTTCGCAGCAGCCGCCGTTCGGCCGCCGCCGCCAGGAACCCGTGCAGCGCGCGCTCGGCCTCGAGGTCGGGCTCGGGGATCCGCCCGGCCGTCTCGCCGAGGACGACCTTCTGGTAGTCCGAGCCGTCCAGCGCGCTCGCGCCGCCCCCTGCCAGGAGGACGATGTCGCCCTCGTCGCCGAACGCGGCCCGCACTGCCAGCCCGGCGTCGTCGAGGATGCCGACGACGCCGACCACCGGCGTGGGCGGGATCGGGCGGCCGTCGTGCTCGTTGTAGAGCGACACGTTCCCGGAGACGACGGGCAGCCCCAGCGCGCGGCAGGCGTCGGCCATGCCGCCGATCGCCTGGGCC
>JBKPMQ010000008.1:0-3983 GCA_046732235.1 Actinomycetota bacterium | reverse complement strand
GCTCGCAGGTGCGTGCCGGCGTCTTCCGTGTCTCCCTGATCGAGCAGCCGCTGCGCGTACGTGAGGTGGGCTTCGCCGAGAGCGCGGTTGTCATCGGCCAGCTCGTACAGCGCGAGCGCGCGGTCGGAGAAGCGGATCGCCTGGTCGAGGGCGCCGGCGCCGGCGTGGGCGCGGGAGATCGCATACTGGCTCGCCGCCCGCGAGGCCAGATCGACGCCCTGGGCGCGGTTGGCCAGCGCGTCGGCCAGCGCGCTCGCCGAGCGGGCGAACGCCCCCGCCTCGGCGTAGGCCTCGCTCAGCCACAGCGAGTAGCGCACGAGCTTCGCCTCGTCGGCCGTCCCGTCGCGCTCGAGCCGGGCGATGCAGTCCTGCAGCAGCGCCAGCGCCCGGGCGACGTCGCCGGCGCGACGGTAGATCTCCTGCAGGCGGCCGTAGAGCTGCACCCGCTGGGCCGGATCGGGCGGCGTGCCGACCTCGAGCGCCTGCTCCAGGAGGCGCCGGGCCTCGCGGTCGTCGCCCCGCTCGGCCGCGAGCACGCCCAGGCCCTCGTAGGCCTCGCTCATCCGCTCGCCGTCGCCGTTCACCTCGGCCTCGCGCAGGACGCCGCGCAGCAGCTCCTCCGACTCCTCGAGCTGGCCCATGCGGCCGAGCACCATCGCGTCCAGCAGCTCGAGCGAGCGCGGCCGCTGCTGCGGCGCGGTCTCGCCGGTGAGCTCCTCGGTGCTGACGCCGAGGCGGCGGGCGATCTCCATGAGGACGCGCGGGCTGGGACGCCGGTCGCCGGCCTCGATCCTGGCCAGATAGCTGTACGAGCAGCCCTCGAAGGAGAGGTCGCGCTGGGTCATGCCGCGCTTGCGGCGGAGGTGGCGGACGCGGGCCCCGAGCTTGCGCAGGGCCTCGTTCGAGTACTCGCCCTCGGGCATCTGCGAGACGTCCATGTCTTGACCTTCGCCAGACTCCAGCCAGTCCATTCTTGGCAATCCTACTGCACCTGCAGGGGTGCGGCAAGGATGAAATGCGGCTTGACTAGACTCATCCCATGCCGTTTCCCACCACCCGCCTGCGCCGCCTGCGGCGGACTTCCGGCATTCGGCAGATGGTGCGCGAGACGCGCCTCACGCCCTCGGATCTGATCCAGCCGCTCTTCGTGCGCCACGGCGGCGGCGCGTCGACGCCGATCGAGTCGATGCCCGGCCAGAGCCACCACGGAATCGACGGCCTGGTCGAGACGGCCGCCGGTGTACACGCCGCGGGCATCCCGGCCGTGCTGCTCTTCGGGCTCCCCGCTCGCAAGGACGAGGCCGGCAGCGAGGCGTACGACCCCGAGGGGATCGTCCAGCTGGGCGTGCGCGCGATCAAGGCGGAGGTGCCCGAGCTCGCGGTCATCACCGACGTGTGTCTGTGCCAGTACACGTCACACGGCCACTGCGGCGTCCTGCGCGACGGGGTCGTCGAGAACGACATCAGCCTCGAGCTCCTGGCCGACACGGCCCTCTCGCACGCCGCGGCCGGCGCCGACATGGTGGCGCCCTCCGACATGATGGACGGCCGCGTGGCCGCGATCCGCGCGACGCTCGACAACGACGGTCACACCGACACGGCCATCATGGCCTACAGCGCCAAGTTCGCCTCGGCCTTCTACGGCCCGTTTCGCGACGCCGCCGACTCCACGCCGTCGGAGGGCGACCGCAAGGGCTACCAGATGGATCCCGGCAACGGCAACGAGGCGGTGCGCGAGGCGCTGCTCGACGTCGAGGAGGGCGCCGACGTCGTCATGGTGAAGCCGGCGCTGCCCTACCTCGACATCCTCCGCCGGCTGCGGTCGGAGACGCTTGTACCGCTCGCCGCCTACCAGGTGAGCGGCGAATACGCCATGCTCGAGGCGGCCGCCGCCCGCGGCCTGGTCGATCGCCGCGCGGCCGCGCTGGAGGCGCTCACCGGCATCCGCCGCGCCGGCGCCGACCTCGTGATCACGTATTACGCCGCCGAGGCGGCGGGGTGGCTGTCGTAGCCGAGACGCAGTCGGCGCGGCTCTTCGACGAGGCCCGCCGGCTCATGCCCGGCGGCGTGTCCAGCCCGGTGCGGGCGATGCGCTCCGTCGGCCGCGACCACCCGCTGTTCCTGGCCCGCGGGGCCGGCGGCGAGGTCTGGGACGCCGACGGGAACGGCTACGTCGACTGGGTGCAGTCGTGGGGGCCGCTGATCGCGGGCCACGCCCACCCCGACGTCGTGGCCGCCGTGACCGCCGCGGCCGACAGTGGCACGTCGTTCGGGGCGCCCACCGAGCTCGAGCTCGAGCTGGCCCGGGAGGTGTGCGCCGCGGTGCCGTCGCTGGAGCAGGTGCGGTTCGTCTCGTCGGGCACCGAGGCGGTCATGAGCGCGCTGCGGCTGGCCCGCGCGCACACCGGCCGGACGAAGATCGTGAAGTTCGCGGGCGGCTACCACGGGCACGCCGACGCGCTGCTGGCGCAGGCGGGATCCGGCCTCGCGACGCTCGGCATCCCCTCCAGCCCGGGCGTCCCGGCGGCGGTGACGGCCGATACGCTCGTCTGCGAGTACAACGACCTGGGCGCGGTGCGCGCGGTCGCCGAGCGCCACGGCGACGACCTGGCGGCGATCGTCGTCGAGCCGGTCGCGGGCAACATGGGCGTCGTCGCGCCCCGGCCCGGCTTCCTCGAAGGCCTGCGCACCGTCTGCAACGGCACCGGCGCGCTGCTCGTGATGGACGAGGTCATCACCGGGTTCCGGGTCGGATACGGCGGCGGCCAGGAGCGGCTGGCCGTCCGGGCCGACCTCACCTGCCTGGGAAAGATCGTCGGCGGCGGGCTGCCGGCGGCCGCCTTCGGCGGCGGCGCCGCGATCATGAGCCGGCTCGCGCCGGAGGGCGACGTCTACCAGGCGGGCACGCTCTCCGGGAATCCGCTGGCGATGGCGGCCGGCCTGGCGACCCTCGCGCTTCTGCGCGAGCCCGGCGCCTACGACCGGCTGGAGCAGACCGCGGCGGCGCTCGAGGCCGGGCTGCGCCGCCCGGGCGTGACCGTGAACCGGGTGGGCGCCATGCTGACCGCGTTCTTCCATCCGGGGCCGGTGCGCTCGTTCGCCGACGCGTCAGCGAGCGACACCGAGCGCTTCGCGCGCTTCCACGCGCACATGCTCGCCCGCGGCGTCTACCTCGCGCCGTCGCAGTTCGAGGCGCTCATGCCCTCGCTCGCCCACACGTCGCAGCAGGTTGAGCGCACGGCGGCCGCCGCGGCGGAGTTCGCCGGGTGAGCGTCCTGCAGGAGGTGGCCGACCGGGCCGCCGCCGAGAGCCCGCTCTGGGCGGGGGCGTTGCTGCCGAAGGCGCGCGCGGGGAAGCCGCGCTTCGCCGGCTGCTGCCCGGAGCACCATCTGCTCGGCGTGGAGATGATCTACGAGGGCTACCTGCTGCACTACGGCCGCTCGCGGCTCTTCTCGCAGGCCGACTCCGACCTCGCCCTCCTCACCGGCGACTACCTCTACGCGGCCGGCCTGCGCGAGATCTGCGCCACCGGCGACCTCGGCGCCGTCGGGGCGCTCGCGCAGCTGATCTCGCGCTGCGCCCGCAACCAGGGAGACGGCAGGGGCGCCGACGACGCGGCGCTCTGGGACGAGACCGTCGCGACTCTGCGCTGAATACCCGGTGCCAGGTACCCGGGCATTCATTCGCTGTCCCCGGTGTCTCGGCGGGACGGTCGGCTAGGGCGTCCAGCGGTCGCCGACCGGCGTGACCACGAGCTCGTGCGTCCAGGCGCTCCTGCCCTGCTCGTGCAGGTACTGGATCGCCTTCGCGAGCTCGACCGGGTCGATCCGCTCGCCGCCGGCGTCGTCGCCCGGCGTTCCGAACGACCCGTCGCAGACGAGCAGGACGGCGTGCACGTTCTGAGGCTTCAGCTCATTCGCGGCCGCCTGGCTGAGCGCGCGCGTCGCGGCGGCGCCGGCCGCCCAGGGCGCGCGGCCGGGCAG
>JBKPMQ010000007.1:0-4382 GCA_046732235.1 Actinomycetota bacterium | reverse complement strand
ACGGGTCGTCCAGCACCGCCTCCATGCGCTCGGAGTCGGTGATCATGTACGGGGACAGATAGCCCTTGTCGAACTGCATGCCCTCGGTGAACTCGAGCTCGAGGCCGAAGGTCTGGCCCTCCTCGACGTTCACGACGCCATCCTTGCCGACCTTCTCGATCGCGTCGGCGATGACGTCGCCGATCTCGCGGTCGCGGGCCGAGATGGTGGCGACCCGGGCGATGTCCTCCTTGCCCGAGATCTCCTTCGACTGGCTCTTGATGTCCTCGACGACGGACTCCACGGCGGTCTCGATGCCGCGCTTGAGCGCCATCGGGTTCGCGCCGGCCGAGACGTTCTTCAGGCCCTCGCGGACGATGGCCTGGGCGAGCACCGTCGCCGTCGTGGTGCCGTCGCCGGCGACGTCGTTCGTCGCCGTCGCGACCTCGCGCACGAGCTGTGCGCCCTGGTTCTCGAAGACGTCCTCGACCTCGATCTCACGCGCGATCGTGACGCCGTCGTTCGTGATGGTGGGCGCGCCGAACTTCTTGTCCAGCACGACGTAGCGGCCCTTGGGGCCGAGCGTCACCTTCACGGCATCAGCGAGGGTGTCGACGCCGCGCTGAAGCGAGCGGCGCGCGTCCTCGTTGAACTTGAGCTCCTTGTGTGCCATACGGGTATCTCCTCCTACGCCTTTGCGGCGACCTTGCTGGTGACCACCTTGGCCAGGATGTCGGACTCGCGGAGGATCAGATACTCGTCCCCGGAGAGCTTGACCTCGGTGCCGCCGTACTTCGAAAAGATGATCTCGTCGCCCTTCTTGACATCGAGCGGCACGAGCTTGCCGTCCTCGTAACGGCCTGGACCCACGGCCAGGACCTTGCCGCGCTGCGGCTTCTCCTTCGCCGTGTCAGGGAGGACGATCCCGCTGTAGGTGACCTCCTCCTCGTCCAGGACCTCGACGATCACGCGATCGCCCAGAGGCTTCAGATCCATGCATCCCTCCTCGGAAATGACTGGCTTTGAAAACGCCTTGGCACTCTCACCCGGTGAGTGCCAAGGGCAGCTTAGCAGCCGCCGCTCAGGCGTTCAACCGGGAAGGTTGGCACTCCCTAACCGAGAGTGCCAGAGGCCGGAGCGCGGCCGCCACCGCCAGCGAGAGCGCGACCAGCACGCCGTACGTGAGGCGGTCGGACGTCGCCTGGGCGAGCGCGGCGCCCGCCGCCGGCCCGATCAGGAAGCCCGCGCCCCAGGTGAGGTTGAGCAGGCCGAAGACGTTCGCGTGGGCGAGGCCGGCATCGTCGGCGCCCTCCGCGCACAGGGGGAACCCGACCGCGTACTGCCCGCTGATCGGGATGGTCGCGGCGATGAAGAGGACGGCCAGCAGCAGCGCCGAGGGCACGGCGGCGAGGCCGGCGACGACGGCCGCCATGCCGACGATCGATACGAGCGCGATGGGGACGCCGCCGAAGCGGTCGAAGATGCGGCCGACGCCGTAGTTGGCCGCGCTCGCGAGCACGCCCGCCGCCGTCAGGACCGCCGTGATCGCAACTGCGGACCAGCCGTCGACGCCGAGCCGCAGCGGCACGAGCGTGTCGATGGTCCCGGAGACGACGGCGACCAGCAGCATCACCGAGAGCGCCGCCACCATCGTCCGGCTTCCGCCCACGGCCCGCACGAGCTCGCCCACGCCGACCGGTGCCGGCCCCGCCGGCGCCGCCGGCGCGCGGGCGACGACGAGCGTCAGCACGAGGGTGGCGATCCCGAGCAGGACGAACGGGACGCGCAGCCCGTAGGCGCCGCCGAGGACGCCGCCGATCACCGGCCCGATCAGCGTGCCCACGGTCGCGAACGACATCGCCGTCCCCAGCACGCGGCCGCGCACGTTCGGCCCGCTCGCCTCCGAGAGCCACGCCATCCCCGCCGTCCAGGACACCGCGGACGAGAGCCCCTGCCCGATGCGCGCCGTCAGCAGCCCCCAGAACCCGCCCGCGAACGCACACCCGAACGTCGCCGCGGCCAGGAGGGCGACGCCGAAGATCGTGAGCCGGCGGGCGCCGACCCGGGCCGCCAGGTACCCGACGGGCACCGATCCCACGAGGACGGCCCCGCTGTAGATGCCGACGACGAGGCCGACCTCGGTCTTCGAGAGGTGCAGATCGCGCACGTAGGCGGGCAGAAGCGGCACGATCGCGAACATGAGCAGGGCGTCGAGGAACACCACCAGGTAGACCGCGCGCGGCTGCCGTCGCATCTGCCGACAGTAGCGCAGCGACCGCGCACGACGGCGCCGGGTTCACCCGCTCCGGGCCTGGTTATGATGCACGCGGCCGTGAACGCCCTGAACTTCTACTCGCCCGTCGTCGCCGACCAGCTGCGCCACCATCGCAAGACGGCGACCATCCGTCTCGGGGACAAGAGCGGGAAGTACAAGAAGGGCCAGGTGGTGAGCGTGCTCGTGGGGCAGCGCTTCGGCGTGCGCGAGAAGGTCTTCGACGCCGTCATCGACAAGGTCGAGGTGAAGCAGCTGCAGGAGGTCTCCCCGCGCGAGATCCAGCATGACAACCCGGAGATCCGGCACATCGACGAGTTCACCCACTTCCTCGGCCAGCTCTACAACCGCGAGGTGACCGAGGAGGCCACGGTCACCGTCATCCACTTCTCCGAGATCCGGGGCTAGCGGCCGCGCGTCACCCGTGGTGGTACCACGGCGGCGCCTCGAGGGCCGCCCGCAGCGCCTCCCGTCCATCGCCCACGGCCGCCGGCCCGTGCGTGACGAGCACATGGTCGAACGGCTCGTCCAGGATCGGCGCGACGGAGGGGCCGAAGCGCTCTGCGTAGAAGCGCATGCGGTGCTCGTCGATCGGCTGGTTGCACCACATGCGCAGGCCGTCGCCGGTGCCGACGATCGCGTCGCCGAAGGCGAGGGCCGCGTGCGACTCGACGAGCACGGGCAGCTCCGTCCGGCGGGGGCGGCCGATGTGGTAGGCGCGCACCCCGGGCGGCGTCGCGTCGGGGGCGAGCTCATGGAACGCCGACCGGTCGGCCAGACGCTCCCCGGCATTTCGGGGGCCCCAGACGGCTGTGCCGGGATAGCGCGCGCACACGTCCGCCGTGCTGCGGATGTGGTAGCCGATCGTGACGAGCACCATCACGGGCCCGGCGACGACGCCGTCGAGCTGCGTCCAGAATCCCTCGTCGCCTTCAGGCGCGAGCGGGTCGATCAGGACGGTGCGACCATCCCCCGGGAGCGCGTACGAGACCACCCTGGCCCCGAAGACGCCCGGGTGCCACTCCGGATGCCGCGCCGTCCACCGCCAGATGCCGTCGGCGATCTGCTCCACGTCGCGCACCCTATGTGAATAAAGGGGGTCTGACCCCGTTTATTCAGTCCTCGTCGTCCCAGACGGCCATCGCGACGGGCACCGTGCCCGGCTTGATCGGCTCGTCGCGGACGGCGCGGCGGGCGCTGCGAAGCGCGGAGCCGGCCCGCTCGACCAGCTCCTCGAAGGACTCGGCGTGGGCCGGGCAGCTGGCGATGCCGACGGCGGCCTGGGGCGTCGAGCCGCCCTCGCTGCGGGCGCGGGCGATCGCGCGCAGGACACGCTCGGAGGCGACGGAGGCAGACCGGGAGTCGGTCTCCGGCATGATCACCCCGAATTCGGTCGTGCCGACGCGGCAGGCGACGTCGAGCGCCCGCACGCTGCCTCCGATCGCGGCGCCCAGCGTCCGCATCGAGGCCTCGACCTCGTCGGCGGCGACGTCGTCCACGCTCGCCAGGGCCAGTGCAACCGGGCGCTCGTAGGTGCGCGACCGCTCGATCTCCCGCGTCAGCGCCTCCACGAAGAAGCGGCTGTTCCACAGGCCCGTGTCGTCGTCGCGGCGCTCGAGCAGCGTCGCCTCGGTGCGCGCAGTCTGCAGATCGTCGGCCAGCGTGCGGGCGCGGCGATGCTCACGGACGGCGAACAGGACGGCGGCGGCCAAGGCCGCGGCTGCGACGGCCAGGATGGGGAGGAGGATCGCGGAGCTCACGAGGGTGTTCTCTCGTTATCGCGTTTGGCGCGGGGAGAGTCAAGGTGGCGGTGCCGCTCGGGCTTGCGCCGGATCTCGGTCCCGAACAGGTGCGCGGGCCGCAGCTCCTCGCCGCACGCGGCACAGGTGAGCGCCATCATCGATGCGATCCCGGCCCCGCACTCCGGGCAGGCGGTGATCACGCGGCCGCCGCAGTCGGGGCAGACGGAGGGCACGCTGTCGGCGTTGGGCGCCATGAACCGGCGGCCCCAGCCGCAGCCCAAGCAGAACCCGCACCGGTCTCCCAGCTCTCGGCTGCGGTCGTATGCCACAGGTCGATTCTTGCACACCGAAACGGTCCGCCTGGCGGAGCTGCTCGGAGCGCTCTCGGC
>JBKPMQ010000006.1:0-7023 GCA_046732235.1 Actinomycetota bacterium | reverse complement strand
GGCGAGCGCCGCCAGCGCGAGCCCGTTCCAGCTCGCGATCGCCTTGTCGTCGCGGCCCGGCTGGGGCCGGCGCCGCCGCCGCTCGAGCAGCGCGCGCCGGATCCGGTCGAGGTCCGGCGGCGGCGGCCCCTGGGCGCGCAGCACCGTCGTCCCGCCCTCGAAGTTGCCCTGCTCCGTGACGCCGTAGTAGTCGGCGGCGACCCGCGCATCCTCCTCGCCGAGCGCCTCGACGAGCTGCGCGGGCGTCCAGACGTAGGTCGTGCCCTCCTCGCCCTCGGTGTCGGCGTCGAGCGCCGAGGCGAACCCGCCCTCCGGCAGGCGCATGTCGCGGAGCAGGAAGTCGAGCGTGTCCTCGGCCACGCGGGCGTAGCGCTCCTCGCCGGTCACGGCCGCCGCCTCGAGGTAGGCGGTCGCGAGCAGGGCGTTGTCGTAGAGCATTTTCTCGAAGTGGGGCACGAGCCAGACGGCGTCCACCGAGTAGCGGTGGAAGCCCCCGCCGACCAGGTCGTGCATGCCGCCGAGCGCCATGCCGTCGAGCGTCGTGCGGGCGATCTCGAGCGCCTCGGCGTCGCCCGCGCGCGCATACCGGCGCAGGAGGAAGCCGACGGCGGGGCCGGCCGGGAACTTGGGCGCGCCGCCGAACCCGCCCCAGGCGCCGTCGTGCACGGCGCGGAGGCGCGGGATCGCGTCCGCCAGGATGTCCTCCGAGAGCGGGTCGGCCGACGGGACGACCCGGGAGGCGCGGCGCAGCGCCTCGCCGACGTTCGCGCCCACCCGCTCCACCTCGCCGCGCTGCTCGCGCCAGGCCTTGTCGACGGCGAGGAGCACCTGCCGGAACGCGGGCATCCCGTGCCGAGGCTGCGGCGGGTAGTAGGTGCCGCCGTGGAACGGCTCCCCGGCCGGCGTCAGGAACACCGTCATGGGCCAGCCGCCGTGGCCGGTCATGCCGACGACGGCGTTCATGTAGACGGCGTCGAGATCGGGGCGCTCCTCGCGGTCGACCTTGACGTTCACGAACAGCCGGTTCATCACCTCGGCCGTCTCGGGATCCTCGAACGACTCGTGCGCCATCACGTGGCACCAGTGGCAGGCCGAGTAGCCGATCGAGAGCAGGATCGGCCGCCCCTCGCTGCGGGCGCGGTCGAGCGCCTCCTCGCCCCACGGATACCACTCGACCGGGTTCTCGGCGTGCTGGAGGAGGTACGGGCTGGTCTCGCCGGCGAGCCGGTTCATGCGACCACCATACCCCCGAGCGTTACGCGATCACCTGCCGGATCTGGTGGACCGCCACCATGATCACGGAGGCGTCGTCGCCCGGCGCCGCGGCGAGCGTCGTCATGAGGGACGCCAGCCGTCCGTACGGATCGGTGCGGGCGGCCAGGTAGCGGTCGACGGCGTCGTCGATCGAAGCGTCGCCGGTCTCCGCCAGCACCGCCGAGGCGATCTGGCGCCGCAGCAGGCGCAGGTCGTCGGCCAGCGACGACCACGCGAGCCGCTGCCAGCGGGTGTCGGCGGGCAGCTCGGACGCGCGCCGCTCGATCACGTCCAGGTAGAGGCGCTCGCCGATCACGAAGAACGCGTGGGCGACGTCGGCGATCGGGCGCGAGTAGGCCTGGGCGACGGTGATGATGTCGGGCGCGTAGACGAGGTCGGGCGCGATGGCCGCGAACCGGGCCGCCTCGCGGGGGACGCCCTGCTCGAGCAGCCGCTCCAGGCGTTCGTCGCGGGTCAGGCGCCAGGCCGTCGTGGACACGTCGCCCATGCACGCGACGAGCTCGGCGAACGCGCCTTTCGAGCGCTCGACCTCGGCCTGGAGATCGATCTGGGGGACGTGCGTGAGGTACCAGCGTGCCAGCTGGGCGACCACCGTGTCGACGCCGTCCATCAGGTCGGCCTGCAGGTCGTTCGGCACCACCCGGTCGAGCTTCTCGACGGCGTCCCACGGGTCGCGCGCGTCGGAGACGTCGCGGGCGACGATGAACGCCGCGGACACCTCCTCGGGCCCGGCCCCGGTCTCGGCCACCATGCGCGAGACGAACGTGATGCCCATCGAGTTGATCACGTCATTCGTGACGATGGTGGCGACGATCTCCCGCCGCAGCGGGTGCGCCGCCATCAGGTGGCCGAAGCGCTCGACGACCGCCGGCGGGAAGTACTCGGCGAGCGACGCGTCCAGGTAGGGATCGTCGGGCAGCGCCGACGCCAGCACCTGCTCGCGCAGCAGCCGCTTCGCGTACGCCAGCAGGATGCACAGCTCGGGCCGCACGAGGCCGTTCCCGGCCGCCCGCCGCTCCGCCATCTGCTCCGGCGTTGGCAGGAACTCGAGCGTCCGCTCCAGCAGGCCGCGCGACTCGAGCTCGGCCATCAGGTCCTCGTAGGCCTCCATCCGCTGCGCGGCCACGGCCGTCTCCTGGCTCAGGATCTGCACCTGGAGGTAGTTGTCGTAGAGCACGTGCGCGACGACGTCGTTCACGACGCTCTGGAGCACCTCGTTGCGCTCCTCGACCGTGAGCTCGCCGGCCTCGATCGCGAGCCCCAGCAGGATCTTCAGGTTGACCTCGTGGTCGGAGCAGTCGACGCCGGCCGAGTTGTCGATCGCGTCCGTGTTGATCCGGCCGCCGTTGGTCGCGTACTCGACCCGGCCCCGCTGCGTGAGCCCGAGGTTCCCGCCCTCGCCGACGACCTTCGCCCGCAGCTGGCGGCCGTCGATGCGGACGGCGTCGTTGGTGCGGTCGCCGACGTCGGCGTGCGACTCCGACGACGCCTTGACGTAGGTGCCGATGCCGCCGTTCCAGAGCAGGTCGACCGGGGCGCGCAGGATCGCCTGGATCACCTCGGTCGGCGTCAGCCGCTCGGCGTCGATCCCGAGCGCCTCGCGCGCCTGGGGCGAGAGCGGTACCGACTTCGCCGTCCGCGGCCAGACGCCGCCGCCGGCCGAGATCAGCTCGCGGCCGTAGTCGTCCCACGACGACGCCGGCAGCGCGAACAGCCGCGCCCGCTCCTCGAACGACGCCTCGGGGTCGGGATCCGGATCGATGAAGACGTGGCGGTGGTCGAACGCGGCCAGGAGCCGCATCTGACGCGAGAGCAGCATCCCGTTCCCGAACACGTCGCCGGACATGTCGCCGATCCCGACGGCGGTGAACGGCTCGGCCATCACGTCGCGGCCGAGCTCGCGGAAATGGCGGGTGACGCTCTCCCAGCCGCCGCGAGCCGTGATCCCGAGCGCCTTGTGGTCGTACCCGTCCGATCCTCCCGACGCGTACGCGTCGCCGAGCCAGAAGCCGTACTCGGCGCTGACGGCGTTGGCCGTATCGGAGAGGTGGGCCGTGCCCTTGTCCGCGGCGACCACCAGGTACGGGTCGGGGCCGTCGAGGACGCGCACGTTCGGCGGATGGACGACCTCGCCGCCGACCATGTTGTCGGTCAGGTCGAGCATCCCGCGCATCAGCGTGATGTACTGGCGCCGCTCCTCCTCGCGCAGCTCGGCCCGGTCGGCCGGCGGCTGCTTCAGCACGAACCCGCCCTTCGCGCCCACCGGGACGATCACGGCGTTCTTCACCATCTGCGCCTTCATCAGGCCGAGGATCTCGGTGCGGTAGTCCTCCAGGCGGTCCGACCAGCGGATGCCGCCGCGGGCCACCATCCCGCCGCGCAGGTGCACGCCCGCCATCTCCGGCGAGTAGACGAAGATCTCCCACATCGGCACGGGCCGGGGCATGTTGGGGACGTCCGCGCAGCGCAGCTTGAACGACAGGTGGCCGCCCTCGCGCACGTACGCGTTCGTGCGCACCGTGGCCTGGATCATGCCCAGATATCCGCGCAGGATGCGGTCGTCGTCGAGGGAGGTGACGGCGTCCAGGTCGGCCGAGATCTCGGCGACCAGCGCGGCCTCCGGATCCGTGCCGTCCGCACCCTCCTCGGCCCGCTCGACGGCCGGGTCGAAGCGGGTCTCGAAGAGCTGCACCAGCTTGCGCGCGATCCCGGAGTTCCGCACGAAGCAGTCGTTCTGATAGCGAGAGGTGAATGTGGCGCCGAGCACCTGGCGGTACTCGCGGTAGGCGCGCAGGATCGTGATCTGCTGCCACGACAGCCTGCCCGCGATCACCAGCCGGTTCAGCCAATCCGATCCGGCGCGGCCGTCCCACACGGCGCCGACCGTCTGGCTGACGAGGTCCGCGTAGACGTCCAGGTCGAGCTGGCGGCCGTCTGGGCCGAGCACCCCGAAGTCGTGCAGGTAGCGGGTCTCGGCCGTGTCCCCCTGGAGCCGCGTCGGCACCTCCTCCACCACGGTCAGACCGAGCTGCTCGAGGAGCGGGAGCAGCTCGGTCAGCGCCGCCTTGCCGCCGGTCTTGTAGAGCTTCACACGCGTGAGCAGCGGCTCGGTGGGGCCCGTCTCGTTCTGCAGCGCCACCACGTAGGGCCGGTCATCGCCGACGCGCTCGAACTGCTCGACGTCGAACCTGGCCGCCTCGATGGTCGAGGCGCTCTTGTAGTAGTCGGGGAAGAGCGCGGCATAGCGGCGGGCGAGCTCGTGCCCGTGCATCTCGCCGACCGCCGCGGCGAGCGCGTCCGAGAGCGCGTCGTCCCACGACCGCGCGGCGGCCGCCACCTCGCGCTGGATGTCGACCGGCGACACGTCGGGGATGCCGGCCTCGCCGACGTGGATGGTGAAGTGGAAGCGGGCGGGATCGGTCGCGAACGAGAGCGCGTAGTCGGCGACCACGCCCTGATACCGGAACTCGAACAGGTGCTCCAGCCGCAGCCGCAGGTCGGTCGAGACCCGGTCGCGGGGCAGGGCGACCACCGCCCACACCGTCCGCCGCATCGGGTCGACGCGCAGGAATACGCGCACGTTGCGCTCCTCCTGCATGGCGGCGAGCGCCATGATGGTCGTGCGCAGCTCCTGCGCGGGGACGGCGAAGAGCTCGTCCTTCGGGAAGCTGTCGAAGAGCTCGACCACGGCCTTGTAGTCGTGGGAGCCGACGATCAGGTCCTCCCACCGCATGATGGCCTCGAGCTTGCGGCGGATGAGCGGGATCTGGCGGGCGGACTCGGCGTAGGCCTTGCTGGTGAAGAGCCCGATCATGCGCAGCTCGCCGACGACCGCGCCGGACTCGCCGAAGCGCTTGACACCGATGTAGTCCATCCGCGCCCGGCGGTGGATCGCCGTCTCGCGGTTCGTCTTCGCGACCGTCAGCAGGGGCCCGGTGAAGAGGCGGTCGCGCACGGACTGCTCGAGCTCCGCCACCCGTACCGGCTCGGCGAACCGGGAGCGGGAGTCGTCGGACATGACGCCGAGCCCGCTGCCGGGCACCACGGTGATCGTGGCGTCGTCGCCCGTGCCCGAGATCGCGTATTCGCGGTAGCCCAGGTAGATGAAGCTGTCGTCCGTGAGCCACTGCAGGAACTCGGTCGACTCCTGGATCACCGCCGGCGAGAAGCGCGCCCCGCCCTCCTGAGCCGCCTCGATCATCGTCTCGACCCGCTCCACCATCGGCAGGAAGTCGCGCACGGCCAGGCGCAGGTCGGACAGCACCGTGACCAGATCCGCCCGCAGCCGCTCCAGCGCGTCCTCCTCGAGGCGGCGGTCGGCCTGGAAGTGCATGACCGACTCGCGCCTGGCGGCCCCGCGCGCCGGCGTGATCGCCTCGATGCGGCCGTCCTCGGAGCGCTCGACGCCGACCACCGGGTGCACGACCGCCCGCACCTGGAGACCGTGCACGTGCATCTCGGTCGTGACGGTGTCCACCAGGAACGGCGCGTCCTCGACGGCCACCTCGACCACCGACCCCGTCGCTTCCCAACCGTCGCTGGAGAGCACCGGGTTGTAGGCTCGCACCGCCAGCCGGCCGGGCTCGCGGCCGCTCATGAACGAGTACATGTGGGCGACGTGGGCGGCCAGGCCGCTCGTGCCGAGCTCGGCCACCAGCACTGCCGGGACCCGGCGGACGTAGGCGCGCACGAACTCGGCCAGAAGGCCGACGCGGCTTGCCCCGAGCTCGTCGAGCAGCGTGTCGACAAGCGCCGCGTCGCTCGAGTCGGGCTCAGCGACGGCGGGCGGCGCCTGGGGCTCGCTGCTCACAGACGCTGATCGTATCTCAGCCGGCTACTTGTGGCTCCTGCTCCGGCCCCGCCTCGGCGTCCTTCGGCTCGGCGGCGAAGCGGTAGCCGACACCCGGGTGGGTGTGGATGTACGTGTACCCCGAGGAGCGGCAGTCGAGCTTCGCCCGCAGCTTGCGGACGCAGACGTCCACCGAGCGATCGCGCTTCGTGTGCGGCATCCCCCAGACCCGCCGGCGGAGCTGGTCGCGGCTGAGGGCACGGCCGCTCTCGGAGGCCATGGCGTGCAGCAACCGGAACTCGAGCACGGTGAGGCCGGCGGCCTCGCCGTCGACGAAGGCCTGCCGCAGGTCCGAGTCGATCACGAGCCCCGGCCACTCGATCGCGTCGTTCGAGCCCCGGAAGCCGCCCGACGTGCGCCGCAGGGCCGACTCGACCCGGGCCACCAGCTCGGGCATCCCGAACGGCTTGCACAGATAGTCGTCGGCCCCCAGCCGCAGGGCGTGGACGCGGTCGCGCTCGGACACGCGGGCGCTCACGACGACGACGGCAGCCTCGATGCCGTCTGCGCGCACTGACTCGATCACCTGCCACCCGTCGGTGCCCGGGAGCATCAGGTCGAGCACGATCGCGTCGGGGCTCGCGTAGCGGATCCGGCGCAGGGCCTTCAGCCCGTCGTCGACGGCGTCCACCTCGTAGCCGGCCGCGCGCAGGTAGGCGGCGATCGCCGTCGCGATCACGGCGTCGTCCTCGACGACGAGGATCCGGCGGCGGCGGCGGGCCGTGGCCGGGCCGTTCCTCATGCCACGGGCGCCCGGGGAGGGTGGTTCGCCGGACGCAGCAGCAGCCGGACGGCCTCGGCGACCGCGAGCACGTGCAGCGCCACTCGGCGCAGGCGGGCGTCGAGCGCGAGCGTGCCGCCACCGCCGCGCAGGAGCGGGCGCTCGGCGCCGTTCAGGT
>JBKPMQ010000005.1:0-10861 GCA_046732235.1 Actinomycetota bacterium | reverse complement strand
CTCGTCCGGCGCCGCGGTCGCCAGCCCGAGCTGCGCGGCAGCGGCGAGCTCGCCCGCGTCGCGCGTGACGACGACTGTCTCGGCCGGCGCCGCCCCCAGGTCGGCGGCGAGCCGTGCAGCCGCCTCGCTCCCTCCGGCCGCGATCGCCTCGACGCGGCGGGCGAGCCCGAGATGGTGGACGACGATCCGGGTGGCCTCCTCGGGCCCGGCGGACCAGCAGCCGATCCGCACGCCGCGCGCCTGAAGCGCACGCAGGGCGGCGTTCAGCCCCGGATTCGGCCGCAGGTGGAGCGGGATGTGGTCCTCGTAGAAGCGGATCAGCTCGCCCCGCCAGTCGATGTCCGACCCGGCCCACTCGTCGAGCGCGTCGAGCTTCGCGGCCCGGTCGGCGGGGAGGGCGTCGGCGTCGAGCGGCTGCACCCGCCCGAGCTTGCGCGCGATGTGGACCACGGCCGCCGTGAAGAGGCCGTCCGTGTCGCCGAGCGCGTGCTCCGAGAGGATGACCGCCTGCATGCCCGGTCAGCGTAGCGGCTCGGCCGCCGGCGCATGTCACATCGCCCGTGACAGTTCCGGCGCGCAATCGCGGCCGGACCGGTCTGGAGCCGTGACACGAGCCGGCGACAGGATGGGCTTGCCCCCGTCCCCCCTGAAAGGACCCCCGAATGAAGCTCCGTGCCCTTGGGCTGGGCGCTGCCGTCGCGGCATCGCTCCTCGCCGCGGCGCTCGTCCCGGCCGTCGCCCGTGCCGGGACGTACTCCGTCTCGCTCGACACCACCCAGCAGACCGGCGGATGGTCGTTCTCCCACGACGACGGCTTCGTCGGCTGCTCGCTCCAGTCCCGCCCCGGCCCGTGCGCCGACGCCGACGTGCCGAGCCCGACGCCGCTTCGCATCTTCGCGTTCGGCCACGCCGCCAACCTCGCGAACGCCTGGTGGCAATGGGACGCGCCGGCGACGACAACGATCGCGTCCGGCTCCGTGTCACTCTCCTACCGCACGGCCGTGAGCGGCCTCACCGCGTACATGAAGGCTCGCCTGCGCACCGAGAACTTCCCCGCGATGCCGCAGCTGCATGCCTCGACCGACGACGGGACGACCACGTGGTCGATCCCCGCCGGCAACCAGGTGGTCGGCATCTTCCTGAAGACCGACGACGCGCATACCTTCGCCGACAAGTGGAGCAACAACATCGCGATCACAGGCCTGACGGCGAAGCTGACCGACGACACCGCTCCCGCGGTCGACGTATCCGGCCCGCTCGCCGACGGCGCCTGGCACAACGAGGGCCAGCCCGTGCCGCTCACCGTCGCCGCGACCGACGCCGGCGCCGGCGTCGCCCAGGCGGCGATCACCACCGCCGGCATCGCCCTCGACTCCGACGCCGTCGCCCCGCAGGCCGGCCTGCACGCGGGCCGCACGTCCTACACCCACGACCTCTCAACCACGCCGGCCGCGCTCGGCGACGGAACCCACACGCTGGACGTCGAGGTCACCGATGCCGCCGGCGAGCGCAGCGTGACGCCGGTCGTCGTGAACGTCGACGCCCACGCCCCGGTCGCGACCGGCATGGCGCCCGCCACGACGACCGACCAGCGGGCCACGGTGTCGTTCTCGGTCGACCCGGGTCCGAGCGGCCTGGGCCAGTTCGAGGCCAGCGTCGACGGCAATCCGATGACGATCGCGGCCAACACCGCGTCGTACACCCCGGCGGCCGACCTCGCCTACGGCACGCACACCGTCAGCTGGCACGCGACCGACGGCGCCGGCAACGTCCGTGACGGGCTCTGGACGTTCACCGTGAACGACGCCGTCGCGCCGATCCTCTCCGACGTCCGCCCCGATGCGGCCTCCTCGTCGTCCGACGCGACACCGGCGATCTCGGTCGCCGTGGCGGATGCGGGCGTCGGCGTCGACCCGGACTCGATCCGGATGACCGTCGACGGCCTCGACGTGTCGGCGCAGAGCTCGTTCGCGGGCGGCCGCTTCAGCTACACGCCGGCGAGCGACCTCGCCTTCGGCGCGCACACCGTCTCGGTGACCGCGAGCGACACCGCCGGCAACCGGTCGGCGCCGCTCACCTGGTCGTTCGACGTGGCCGACGAGACGCCGCCGTCCGTCACCGACCGCACGCCCCTGGCGGGCAGCACCGTCCCCGGTGCCTCTGCGATCGGGTTCGACCTCCGCGACACCGGTTCGGGCGTCGACCCGGACACGCTGCACGTCCTCGTCGACGGCTCCGACGTCACCGCCTGGGGCACGCTCGCCTCGGGGCAGTTCCGCTACGCCCCGGGCGGCCTCGCTCCCGGCGTGCACACGGTGTCCGTGACGGCCGCCGATCGGGCCGGCAACGTCGCCGGGCCGATCGAGTGGGAGTTCGCGGTCGCCAGCCCGTCAGACCTGAACCTGGTCGCACAGACGGCCACGTCGATCGTGGCCGGCGGGAAGGTCACGATGCGCTTCGTCGCCCGTGACGGCGTCGCCCCGATGGTCGGCACGCGGATCGTCATCGCGTCCCGCCCCGCCGGCGGAACCGGGTTCCACACACTGCGCACGATGACCACGAATGCGACAGGCGCCGTCTCGTGGGTCGCCGCCCCGCTGCGGAACACCGTCTACCGGGCCGAGCTCGCGGATGCGACGACCGTACGGGCGTCGCGGACGGTCGCCGTCCGCCAGCGGGTCGCCCTCGTCGCCGACCGTCTCCGCGTCCACCGCGGCGGCGCCGTGCGGCTGAGCGGCCTCGTCGCTCCCGGCCATCCCGGCGCGCGGGTGTCCGTCCAGGTCCTGACGGCGTCCGGGTGGCGCACCGTCGCCCGGCCGCGGCTCGGGATCGCCTCGCACTACACCAAGACGGTCGTCGCCGCGGCTCGCGGCCGCTACGTCCTTCGGGTGATCGCTCCGGCGACCCTGACGAACGCCGCCGGTCGCAGCCGGACGATCACCGTCCGCGCCGTCTAGCGGCGCGCCGGCGAGGCAACGACGCGCCCGGGCCCGGCCCGGGCGCGTCGCCGTGCGGCGGGAAGTCCGACCCCGTACCATTCCCGGCTTCCAACACCTGGCAGGAGGGGGAATATGAGAACGAAGCTGTCGATCCTGGCGGCGCTGGTCGCCGTCGGCGCACTCGGAGCCGGCATCGGGATCGCCCAGGGCGCGTCGGGCTCGCACGCGGTCGCGGCGCCCACCCACGCGAGCGCGCAGGTGCTGTTCGCGGTGGTGAACAAGACGGGCCACCTGAACCGCGGGCTCGGCACCCTGTCGGCGGGTGTCGACAACCACCAGACCGGCGAATACCACGTGTACTTCAAGCGCGGCGTCAGGAAGTGCGCCTACGTCGCGACGGTCGGAACGACCGGCTTCACGGGGCCCGCGGTGCAGGGTGAGGCGAGCGTCGAGGGCCTGCACGGGCACAAGACGGGCGTGTTCGTGAAGACGGTCGACTCGACCGGCAACCCGTCGTACCTGGCCTTCCATCTCGTCGTCACCTGCCCGAAGCTGCGGTGATTCGCGAGCCGGCGAACACCGGGAGGGGCCGTCCGGCCCCTCCCGGTGCTTCCGGGGGCCCCGGTAGAATCCGTCGGGTGAGCGCCTTGCCGATCGCAGCCCGTCCTCGTCTCGCCACCGCGAGGTGAGCGCGGCGGGCGCCGCCACTAACTCCCTGCTCGACGCGCTCAATCCTCAGCAGCGCGAGGCGGTCGTGCATGCCGACGGGCCGATGCTGGTCGTCGCCGGCGCGGGATCGGGGAAGACCCGTGTCCTCACGCACCGGGTCGCCCACCTGATCGAGTCGGGCGCCGCGGCGCCGGGTGAGATCCTCGCGATCACGTTCACGAACCGGGCCGCGAACGAGATGAAGGAGCGCGTCCAGCTGCTCGTCGGCGGCCGCACCGCCGCCCGGATGTGGGTGATGACGTTCCACGCCGCCTGCGGGCGCCTGCTGCGGCGAGACGCCGAGCGGCTCGGCTACCGCTCGAGCTTCACGATCTACGACCAGGCCGACCAGGTGCGGCTGGTGAAGGCGTGCATCGAGGAGCTCGAGCTCGACCCGAAGCGGTTCGCCCCGCGGGCCGTCCATGCCGCGATCTCGCGGGCGAAGGACCGGCTCCTGACCGCCGAGGGCTACGGCGACCAGGTCGGGAACTTCTTCGAGCAGACGGTCGCGAGCGTCTACGCGCTCTACCAGCGCCGGCTCTACGCCGCGAACGCGATGGACTTCGACGACATGATCCTCCAGGCCGTCCTGCTGCTCGAGGCCGACGGCGAGGCGCGCGCCGCCTGGCAGGAGCGCTTCAGCCACATCATGGTCGACGAGTACCAGGATACGAACCACGCCCAGTTCCGGCTGCTCTCGGTCCTCGCCGCCCGGCACCGCAACATCGCGGTCGTCGGCGACCCCGACCAGTCGATCTATGCGTTTCGGGGCGCGGACATCCGCAACATCGCCGAGTTCGAGCACGATTTCCCGGGCGCGCGCGTCGTCGCGCTCGAGCAGAACTACCGGTCGACGCAGGCGATCCTCGACGCGGCGAACGCCGTCATCGCCCGCAACCCCGACCGGCGGCCCAAGCGGCTCTGGTCCGACCTGGGCCGGGGCCTCCCGGTGCGCGTTGTCGAGGCCGAGGACGAGCACGCCGAGGCCCGCTTCGTCGCCGGTGAGATCACCCGGGCGCTCGACGAGGGCGCGGGGCCGGCCGACATCGCCGTCTTCTACCGGATGAACGCCCAGTCGCGTGTCCTGGAGGACGTGCTCGTCCGCCAGGGCGTGGGCTACCGCGTCGTCGGTGGGCCGCGATTCTACGAGCGGGCCGAGATCAAGGATGCGATCGCGTACCTCCAGGTCATCCACAACCCGGCCGACGAGGTGTCGCTGCGGCGGATCGTGAACCAGCCCCGACGCGGCATCGGCGCCGCGTCGCTCGACCGTCTCGCGGCGCACGCCAACCAGATGAACTGGACGCTGCTCGAGGCGATCGAGCATTCGAGCGCCGTCCCGCTGGGCACGGCCGCGGCCGCCCGGGTGCGCGAGTTCGCCGCGCTCATCGAGGACCTGCGCGAGGTGGCGTCGACGGCGTCGCCGGCCGAGCTGCTGGAGCAGGTGCTCGAGCAGACCGGCTACCGGGCGATGCTCGAGGCCGAGCGCACGTTCGAGTCGCAGGGCCGGCTCGAGAACCTGGACGAGCTCGTCGGCGTCGCCCGCGAGTTCGCCGAGCGCGGGGAGGAGGACGCGTCGCTCGCGACGTTCCTGCAGGAGATCTCGCTCTACTCCGACTCCGACGCGCTGAACGAGCCGCGGCCCGAGGTCACCCTTATGACGATCCACAACGCGAAGGGGCTCGAGTTCCCGATCGTGTTCGTGATCGGCCTGGAGGAGGGCCTCTTCCCGCACCAGCGCTCGCTCGACGAGGGCGACGAGGCGGAGGAGCGGCGGCTCTGCTACGTCGGGATGACCCGGGCGCAGCAGTCGCTCGTGCTCACACACGCCCACAGCCGCACGATCTTCGGCATGCGCGGGTACAACCTGCCGTCGCGGTTCCTGAGCGAGCTGCCCGCCGACGAGATCGAGCGCGAGCGCCGCACGCCGGCATGGCAGGCGCCGCCGATGCCGGCGGGGATCCGGGCCAAGGAGCAGCCGGTGCCCAGCCTGTCCATCGGCGACGAGGTGCGCCACGCCACCCTGGGTGAGGGCACGGTTATCGGCATCGACCGCGACGTCGTCGCGGTGCGCTTCCGCGAGGACGGCTCCGAGCGGCGGCTGATGCTCGGCTACGCGCCGCTCGAGCGGATCTGACGGGTCCCCCGTCCGCGCGCTGCAATTCTGCACCGCGGCCGCGCATGACATCCGGCATCGCACTCAGGCGCCGCCGTCGCCCCGGGATCCGTCGCGCGTCAGGGCGGCATTGATCACGACGCCGTGTCGCAACAGCACCGTGTCCAGCGGCCGTTGTCGAACCAGACCATCGGCCGCGGCCAAGGCGGCGGATGCTTCGGATCGGGCGTGCCCTCCACCCGCCAGCGAGGCGGATGCTCGGCCGGCGCTCTGCCGCGCGAGGACGGGAGCGGTCATCGCGCCTCGGCACTGACGTCGGGCGCACGACACCCGGTGACACGTTTCGGGAAGCGCGTGGATCTCGGCGCACGCGCGCACCAAGTCGCGTGAGAGGCGAAGCGCGCCGAAGCGGCTACCCGGCGACCACGATCAGCGCGAGCTCGCAGTCGACCAGGTGGTCGGCGAACTCGGCGTCGCTATGGGGCTCCGGGTCGAGCAGCCGGTCGGGATCCACCATTGTCGAGCACCTCGCCGACGCTCCGGCTGGCGGCCTCGACCTGGGCCTGCGTCGCGTCGCCGGCGGGATCCCACCCTCGCGAATCGCGCGCCATACCGATCTCAAACCAACTCGAAGTAAATACCATGATCTGGAGTCAGGTGGCGCGCGGCGGGCGGATGGGCCGCACAGCGCAACGGTATCGGACGTGCGCCGCGAAGCGGCGATGCCCTCCTTCACCGCCCGGCCGGGTAGTCTTGTCCAGATCGCCGTCCGGGTGGAGGGTAGTCGTCCGGTGAGTGAGGTTTCGGAGCGTCAGCATCTTCGTGTCCTGATCGCCAATCAGCGCAGCGATCGGCTCGACTACGTGACGCGTGTCGTCGTCGGCCTCGGCCATGAGGTGGTCGCGCGTTCGATCGAAGTGAGCGAGGTCGCGACCGTGACCCAGCGTGAGCGTCCGGACGTCGCGCTGGTCGGCCTGGGCGAAAGCAGCGCCCATGCACTCAAACTGATCGGCGAGATCGTCCACCAGGCGGCGTGCCCGGTGATCGCGTTGCTCGAGACCGATGACCACGCCTTCGTCGGCGAGGCGGCTAAGCGGGGCGTGTTCGCATACCTCACCGACAGCAATCCCGACCAGCTCCAGGACTCGATCGAGATCGTTCTGCGCCGGTTCGCCGAGTTCCAAAACCTGGAGGGCGCGTTCGGGCGCCGTGCCATCATCGAGCGGGCCAAGGGGATCATTATGGAGCGCCACAGCGTCGACGAGGACGACGCCTTCGAGATGCTCCGCACTCATGCCCGAAGCGCCAACCGCAAGCTGGTCGACATCGCCGCCGCCGTCGTCGACGGCCACCGCCTGCTCCCCGGCGCGCCCAAGGCGCACCGCTGACCACACGGGCAGGAGGGCGCCGTGCGTGCTAGTCTGATCCCGTCGACCCCAGTTCCCGGTCGACCGGAGGTCTCTGACCCCAGCGCCTGGTCAGGCGTTCACGCCGAGCAATCGGCTATTCGGGAGGTCACGATGCTTCCACTTACGGTCAAGCTCCGAGCGATCGACCAAGCTCGCTCGACGGAATCGCCGGGCGCCGAGGACGACCGGGTCGCACCGCCGCCGCGGGGGACCCGCCCAGTCTCCGACCGATCGGTCACCTGCCCCCGCCGCGCCGATCGGATCGATCAGGGATGGCTGCGGCGTGCGTTCCAGGCACGACGCCAACGGAGGTGGGGAAGATGAAGCGCGCGTTGATGCGGATGTTGAAGATGATGATGGGCAAGGACGGCAAGAGCTCGACCTGAAAGTTCCCGGGCAGACCCGACCGTTCCAGGGCTCTCTCGAGTCGGCTCCCTGTCGAGACGACCGGGCGCCGGACGTCGTGCGGATCGTCGAGGGGCTAAGCGGTGTGGTGGAGATGCGCGTCGAGTTGGTGATCCGGTTCGATTTGGCCGCATCGTCCCGTGGAGCGCCCGCGTCGATGAAGCCCGCGTTTGCGATCGCAGGCCCCGACGCCCTCTGTCTCCGCACCCCGGTCGACGTCCGTGGGCGGGGACATGACAACGGTGGCCGAGCTCAC
This sequence comes from Actinomycetota bacterium, assembly GCA_046732235.1. Taxonomy (GTDB): domain Bacteria; phylum Actinomycetota; class Thermoleophilia; order Gaiellales; family JAICJC01; genus JAICJC01. Next base: position 3,028 of record JBKPMQ010000005.1, on the reverse strand, counting down.
TGTGACCCCGGGCGACCGCATCCCGTCCGTGTTGACCTTGTTTCCATCGCACGAGGATTTGCCGGCGGCGATCGATGCCGAGCAGGCCCTCACCGATCTGAGGACTACTGGCTTCGGTGGGGGCGCGCCGGCGACTACCACGACGAGGTGCACCGGTCGTGCTGGTCTTGAAGGCGCTGACCGATGCGCCAACCGGGGGCATCGTGGCGGCGCCGATGACGTCGGTTCCCGAAGCGGTCGGGAGGGTGCGCAACTGGGATTATCGCTTCTGCTGGCTTCGCGATACGACGCTCACGCTGCTTGCGATGCTCCAGACCGGTCATCCGGGAGGAGGCAGAGGGTTGGGAGCGCTGCCTCCTTCGAGCGGTCGCGGGCGACCCGGCTGACGTGCAGATCATGTACGGCATCGCCGGTGAGCGGCGCCTGGACGAACGCGAGCTCGACTGGCTGCCGGGGTACGAAGGTTCGCGGCCGGTCCGGGCCGGGAATGCCGCGTCGACCCAGCTGCAGCTCGACGTGTACGGCGAGGTCGTCGAGGCGCTCTACCAGAGCCGTGTCCACGGTGTGCCCGCGGACGCCGACGTATGGTCGTTGATGCGTATGCTGCTCGGCTGGCTCGAGCACTGTTGGCGGCTGCAGGACGCTGGGCTCTGGGAGGTGCGCGGGCCGTCGCGTCACTTCACCCACTCCAAGGTGATGGCCTGGGTCGCGTTCGACCGCGGCGTGCGTCCACGAGGAGTTCGGCGCGCGCGAGCCGGTCGGGCGTGGCGGCGGATCCGCGACGAGATCCGCACCGAGGTTCTGGCGCACGCCCGGAACGACCAGCGGCAGGCGTTTACGCAGTCGTACGGCGCCGATGAGCTCGCGCGAGCATCCTTCTGATGCCGCTTGTCGGCTTCCTCGAGGCGACCGATCCGAGGATGGTCTCGACCGTCGCCGCGATGCGACGCGAGCTCACCATCGACGGTCTCGTCCTTCGTTACCGCCCAGAGGTCGATGGTCTGCCGGTCGGCGAAGGCGTCTTACTGGCGTGCTCGTTCTGACTCGCAGAGGTGCTCGCCATGCAGGGGGCACGACGAGGCCCGCGAGCTGTTCGAGCGGCTGCTCGACCGGCGCAATGACGTCGGCCTGCTCTCCGAGGAATACGACCCCGTCAGCCATCGGCAGCTCGGCGACTTCCCCCAAGCCTTCAGCCACTTCGCACTGGTGAGCGCCGCGCTCATGGTCGGCTACGTCCAGAGCCTCCGCCGACCCCGCGACCTTCGTCAAACCTCGCCTGGCTCATTGGACTGGTCATGTCCACGCCAAACACGGAGCAGCTCCGCCACCGCCGCGCGGTCGTGCTGGCACTGATCGGGGACGGTCAGCGTTGGAACCGGCGCCATCTTTCTGGCTGATCGGTGCTTCTAGCCGTGGGAGTCCGGGTTACGCGACGACCCGCGCGAGGTCGATCGAGCCTTCTCGACTGACCAGCGCCGCGGTCTGCACATCGCCAATCCGCCGAGCCCGACTGCCAGAAGGACGCCGATCATTGGTACCCTGCTCGTCGTGGTCTCAGATCCGCGAGGTGAGCGTCCCCAGTCGGGCGCGGTGCCGAACGAGTCGAACGATCCCCCCGGGGAGGCGGAAGTTCGGTCGGCCGAGCCTCGGCCCGGGGCGCGCGAGACCCGCCCGCAAGGCATGGTGCCGGGACGAGTGCGCCGCCGTACGAGGATCGAGCGCGCCTTCATGCGCGTGGTCGCCACGGGCGGGGTCATCGGCATCGCGGTGATTCTGGGCGCGGTACTCGTCAGCCAGGACGTCGCGGGCTGGATCGTGGGTCTGGCGGTCGGGCTCACCTCGGTGATCCTGGCGGGGTTGCTATGGTCGTCGCGGCAGCTGTAGCGCCAATCACGGAGTCACGACATGGACACCGGAACGCCTCCTGAGGATGCCCCACGCCAAGACCGCTACTGCCCGGTGTGTGGGCGCACCACGCCCCACTGGGGAGCACGCACGACGGTCGAGGAGATGGTCGAGGATCGCGACATGCGCCCCGGCGGCAGCATCGAGGCGTGGATCTGTGCCGACTGCGGGCACCGCGAGGACGTGATCGCCTCACCCGAGCAGACGCCTACCGAAGAGTCGCGCGCCGATCTCGAGCGATGGGAAGAAGAGGGCGGCCTCCCCGGCGGCGAGTGACACCCCGGCTCGGAAGAGTCGGGTACGGCCCAAGCAGTGCACGGCGGACGCCACCGAGGCCGCGGTGCGGGGGCGGTACGATCGCGGCATGCCTGGCGATTCTCTGATCGACCCTTCCGCTAGGGCGCGCGGAGTGAAGCGAACGGCCAGCCGTGGGGTGGACGGGGATCGCACCGGCCCTTCGGTGTGTCACGTCGTCCACCAAGACGGCTCCGAGCAAGTTCGCTTCGAACGCGCGACGGCCGAACGCCTGCTTTCGGGCGACCGCTTCTTTTGGCTCGACCTCGACCAGCCCGATAAGGCCGACTTCGCGGTTCTCCGCGACGTGTTCGGGTTCCATCCGCTGGCGGTCGAGGATTCGGAGACGTTCGACCAGCGGGCGAAGATGGATGATTACGACGACTTCATCTTCATCGTCGTCTACGGAGCGACGCCCGATGGCGACCGATTGGTGGAGGTGCATTGCTTCTATTCGGAGCGGTTCCTGGTCACTGTCCACCACGACGACTGCCCCGCGTTTGCGGAGATCCGACGGCGGTACCAGGATCGCGCAAAGGCGATCGACCAGCCGTCCCTGCTGCTCTACCGAGTCGTCGACGGACTGGTTGACAGCTTCTTCCCGATCCTCGCGGCATTCGATGATCGTATTGACGAGCTCGAAGATCAGATCTTTGAGCGAACTGACGACCGGCAGTTGCAGGAGATCTTCCGGATGAAGCGGCTGCTGGTTGGAGTGCGCAAAGCGGTGACGCCCCAGCGGGACACGTTTGCGAGTCTGATGGGGCGCATCGCCGAGCTGCCCGGGCTCGAGGATGAGGACGAGCGCTACTTCCGCGACGTCTACGAT
>JBKPMQ010000004.1:0-6717 GCA_046732235.1 Actinomycetota bacterium | reverse complement strand
GTGCCGGGGCGGCCGGCGCCGGGATGGTGAGGTCGGCGCTCGCCGCGGCGAGCGTGACCGTCGTCCCGGCGGGCAGGCCGTCGTGGTCGTGGAGCAGCGTCAGCCGCAGCCCGGCGATCGCCTCCGTGACGGTGCGGCCCTTCTTCGTCTCCGCCGCGGGGACCACGTCGAGGGTCGCCCAGCCGTGCAGGCGCAGGTGCATGCCGGGATGGGCGTGGATGCGGCGGCCGAGCACGTACAGGTCCTGGACGCCGCCGGTGGTCGCGTCGGTCGCCTGTCCGTTCTCGTCGGCGAGGGCGATCGACGTCCACACCTTGCGCGCCCGGACGGCGCCGTGGAGCAGCCGGACGTGGCGGACGATCGAGCTCGCCGTGGCCGAGGGCGCCGCGCCGCTCGTGCGGGCGGCGTCCGCCCGCGCCCAGGTTGCGGCGATGGCGGCGCCGTCCTGGTAGGGGCCGCTCTTCACCGCCGGCCCGCCGGCGGTCACGAGACCGGTGCCGGCCGGGTCGGCCCCCGGCGCGAGCACGGACACGGCATCGGCGGAAGCCTGGGCGGGGGCCGAGTCCGCGGCGGCTGCGCCGGCAGACCCCGGGACTGCGACGGCGAACGCCGCCGCGCAGATCCCCAGCCACCAGCGACCCCACAATCGCACCGTCGGACCTCCCGTGCCGCCCTCACCCGGCATGATGCCACGTTTCCCCGCACCGGCCGGGCGGTAACGTGTCATGCGCGACCGCGCCGTGTTGGCTAGTGGAACCGGGAGACGGCCGACCGCGTGCGCGGGAGCGGGATCTGCTTCCGCTGCCACAGGCCGACCTCGAAGGCGACGATCCCGAGCAGGCCCGCCCCGGCCCAGAGGAGCTCGGCGCGGAGCGGGTGGTGATGATGCGGGCGGGTTCCGCAGACCGCCGCCGTGCGAGTGGGGCAGGACGGCCGCGGAGAGGTCATCTGCCAGGTCACGACGCCGGCGACCAGGAACGCAATTGCGAGTGCCGCGATCGCCAGCGGAACGGCCCATCGGCGAGAACGTGTCACGTCTCGCACGGTACCACCTCTCGCCCTCGCCGTGGGCGGGGCAGGTGACCCGGTTGGGACTACGCGGCGCTGCGGCCCTGGGCGGCCAGATGGACCGCGAAGTCGGCGGCCGGCATCGGCCTGCCGAAGAGGTATCCCTGGCCGAGTGGGCAGCCGTGGGCGATGAGGAAGGCGAGCTGCTCCTCGGTCTCGATGCCCTCGGCCAGGCACTGGAGGCCGAGGTTCCGGGCGAGGCCAATCATGGTCTCGATCAGGATCGCGGCCCCCCGGTCACCCGGGACGTCGGCCGTAAAGCTCCGGTCGATCTTGAGGGTGTTCACGCGCAGCTGGTTCAGCCGTCCGAGCGACGAGTGGCCGAGGCCGAAGTCGTCGATCGCGAGCCGCAGGCCGCGGGCGTGCAGCTCGGCCAGCACCGGCTCCAGGTCGGCCGCCTGCGCCATCACGGCATCCTCGGTGATCTCCATCATCATCCGGTCGGCGTTCAGGCCGAACGCCTCGATCGTCGCCATGACCTGGCGCATCGCGGTCGGCTGCCAGAAGGCGGGCGGCAGGTTGACGGAGACGAACAGGTCGTGCCCGGCGTTGCGCCAGTCGCGGCTCTGGCCGCAGGCCTCGTCGACGACCCAGTCGGTGATCGGCCGGATCAGGCCGGTGCGCTCGGCGATGGGCAGGAACTCCGCCGGTGCGAGCAGGCCGCGGTCGGGGTCGTTCCAGCGGATCAGGGCCTCGGCGCCGATCGTGCGGCGGTCGGAGAGGCTCACGAGCGGCTGGTAGTGGAGCTCGAGCTCGCCCCGTCCGGCGGCGTGGCGCAGCCGTCCCGCCAGCGAGAGCTCGCGGCCCGGGTCGCGGTCGCTGGGGCGGTAGAGCTGGAAGCCGTCGCGGCCGGCGTCCTTGGCGGCGTACAACGCGACGTCCGCGTGCTTCATCAGCGCCTCGCCCGTGCCCGCGTCGTCGGGGTAGACGCTCGCGCCGATGCTGGCGGTGATCGCGAGCTCCACCTCGCCGAGCACGAGCGGCTCCAGCAGCGCCTCGCGCATCTTCACCGCGATCCGCTCGGCGGCGGTCCGCATGTGGGCATGGGCCTGGCCGCGCGGGGTGCGGGCGTCGCCGCGGCCGGAAACGAGGATCAGGAACTCGTCGCCGCCCTGGCGCGCGACGACGTCGCCGGCCCGGGTGACGCGGCGCAGGCGCCGGGCCACCTCCTTGAGAAGCTCGTCCCCGATCGTGTGGCCGAAGTTGTCGTTGATCAGCTTGAAGTCGTCGAGGTCGACATAGAGGACGGCGGCCGCCCCGCCGTCGCGATCGGCGGCCGAGATTGCTGTCGTCAGGTGCTCCTGGAAGAGCGTGCGGTTGGGCAGGTCGGTGAGCGGGTCGTGGTAGGCCAGATACGCGAGCCGGTCCTCGGCGTGCTTGCGGGCGGTCACGTCGAAGATCACGCCGTCCAGGAACTCCACCTCGCCGGCCGCGTCGAAGATGCCGCGGCCGCGCTCGTACACCCACCGCACCGACCCGTCGGCGTGCAGAACCCGGTACTCGAGCACGAAGGCGTCGCGGCGCTCGAGCGCCGCGCCGACGCAGTGCTCGACCAACTCGCGGTCCTCGGGGTGGATCACGCTCGCGAACGTGCGCACGCTGCTGCCGATGAACTCGGCCGCCGGGTGGCCGGTGATCGGCTCGATCTCGTCGCTCAGGAACTGCATCGCCCAGTCGCTCTCCGGCGAGCAGCGGTAGACGGCCCCGGGCACGTTGGAGATCAGTGCCTCGAGGCGGTGCGCGTCCCACATCTCGCCGCCGGTGAAGTCCGAGGTGTGCATCGCCCGGGTGTTCGACGGGGCATGGTGAGGGAACAGCACCCGAAAAGGGGATCGACAGCGCCGCCGGTTCTCAGCGTTTTCTCAGATCCGTCTCCGGTTCTCTTCAAACTGCCCGGGCATGATGCCGGTACTGAAACGAACACCGCGGGCCAGGGATCATCCGCCCGCTCGAGCCACCCGAAAGGTCGAATCAGCATGAGAACACCCATAGTCGTCGCAGCGTTGGTCGCAGCGACAGGGCTCGGTGCCTCGGCGGCGGCGGTCGCCGTCCACGAGACCGACGGCGGCTCGAGCACGACGGTCATCCGCCGGCCCGCCGTGACCGTGAACGCGGCCCCGGCCGCGACCACGTCGCCGTCCGGCGGGATGACCGTGGCCCAGATCTACCGCAAGGCCGTGCCGGGCATCGTCGAGGTGCTCGCCACCGGCCAGACCACCGGCAGCGACGGATTCTTCGGCCCGCAGACCGAGAGCGCCCAGGGCACCGGCTTCCAGGTCGACACCAAGGGCGACATCGTCACCAACTTCCACGTCGTCGAGAACTCCGACTCGGTGCGCGTCCGTCTGAACAACGGCCACACGTATCCGGGCCGCGTCATCGGCCGTGACCCCAGCAAGGACCTCGCCGTCATCCGCATCAGCGCCCCGTCGGACGAGCTCTCGCCGCTGCGGTTCGCCGACTCCTCGGCCGTGCAGGTGGGTGACTCGGTCGTCGCCATCGGCGACCCCTACGGCCTGCGCAACACCGCCACGGCCGGGATCGTGAGCGCGCTCCACCGCACGATCGTCTCGCCGAGCAACGACAAGATCACCGGCGTCATCCAGACCGACGCGGCGATCAACAGCGGCAACAGCGGCGGCCCGCTCCTGAACTCCCAGGGCGACGTCATCGGCGTGAACAGTCAGATCTACGCCGGGTCGCAGGGCGGCGGCAGCGGCGGCAACATCGGCATCGGCTTCGTGATCCCGTCGAACACGGTCGCGAAGGTCGCCCGCAACCTGATCGAGACCGCGAAGTCGAAGCCCTACGTCGGCATCGTCCTCGTCACGGTGACGCCGTCCGTCGCGAACGCGACCGGGATGAGCCCGGGCGTCGAGATCGTGTCGGTCACGAAGGGCGCCCCCGGCGACCGCGCCGGCCTGCAGGGCGCGACCGGCACCAAGACGATCGAGGGCACGCAGTTCGAGACCGGCGGCGACGTGATCACCCACATCGACGGCACCGCGGTGCAGACCGCCGACGAGCTGATCGCCCAGATCTCCACGAAGAAGCCGGGCGACCAGGTGCAGCTCCAGATCGTCCGGGACGGCCAGACGCGCACCGTGACGGTGACGCTGGGAAGCAATTAGCCCCGACCGGGGTGAACGAACGGCGGGCCGCCCTCGGGCCTGGGGGCGGCCCGCCGCGGTGGGTCCGGGCGGCGAACCGGGGTCAGACCCCGAACGGCGGACGTGAGACTTCCGTCGCACCGGCGTTGCCCTCTATGCTGCCGGAATGATCTCCGGCGAGGCTCGCGAACGCCCACCGGCCGTGGGCGGCGCGGGCCGCCAGACGCGCCCTCCCGGGCCGGGCGGGCCGGCGTGGGTCAACTTCACCCGCTACCTGCGCGATCCGCTGGGGACGATGGACGGGTTCGCGGCCGATCACGGGGGCGTCGCCTACGTGCGCTTCCCGGGCGGGCACAGCTTCTTCTTCGTCAGCGACGCCGAGCTCGTCCGGAAGGTGCTCGTCGACGACAACGCCGCCTTCGTGAAGGGGCGGGCCCTGCGGGCGGCCAAGCGCCTTCTCGGCGAGGGCCTGCTCACCAGCGAGGGCGCCGACCACCTGCGCCGTCGGCGGTCGATCCAGCCGGTGTTCGGCCACGAGCGCATCGCGCGCTACGGCGATGCGATGATCGACGCCGCGGAGCATGTCTCCGGGAGCTGGGCCGACGGGGCCGAGGTCGACATCAACGGCGAGATGACCCGGGTCGCGCTGCGCGTCGTCGGGCGCACGATCTTCGACGCGGACGTCGAGTCGGAGGCGCCCGAGATCGGCGAGGTGCTCGACGCGGGCATGCAGGTCTTCCATCGCTTCCTGCTGCCCGGCGCCGAGCTCCTGTGGCGGATGCCGCTTCCGGCCACGCGCCGGTTCAACGCCGCCAAGCGCGACATCGACGCCTTCCTCGAGCGGCTGATCGCCGAGCGGGCCGCGGAGGGGCAGGGCGACGACCTCGTGGCGGTGCTGCGGGGGCTCCGGGACGAGTCGGGACGGCCGGCGCTCGACGATGACGAGATCCGCGACGAGGCGGTCACGCTCATGCTGGCCGGTCACGAGACGACCGCCCAGGCGCTGACCTGGACGTGGTACCTGCTGCACGAGAACCCGGCCGCCTGGGAGGCGCTGCGGGCCGAGCTGGCCGGACAGCTGGAGGACCGGCCGCCGACGCCGGACGACTTCGCCCGCCTCCCGTACACGCAGGCGGTCTTCCGCGAGGCGCTGCGCCTCTACCCGCCGGTGTGGGCGCTCGCGCGGATCGCGACGCGGCCCTACACGCTCGGGCCCTACGCCGTCCCCGAGGGCGGCACGATCGTCATGAGCCAGTGGGTCGTCCACCGCAGCGAGCGCTACTTCCCCGACCCCCTGCGGTTCTCGCCCGAGCGCTGGATCGACGGGCCGGCGCCGCCGCCCGGCGCCTACTTTCCGTTCGCGGCCGGCCCGCGCATGTGCATCGGCGAGCGCTTCGCCATGCTCGAGGGAACGCTCGTGCTCGCGGCGATCGGCCGCGCCTGGCAGGTCGTCCCCGGCGCCGAGGCGCCGCGGATCGACGCCCGGTTCACCCTGCGCCCGCGCCACGGGCTTCCGGCAACGGTGCGGGCCGCGTGACGGCCGCCGCATCCGGCCTTGCCGCGCGCCTGGCGGCCCGCGAGTTCATCGTCACGTCCGAGCTCGTGCCGCCCCGGGAAGCCGACGCGGCCATGGTCGAGCGGTCGGTGGAGCAGCTGTCCTTCGCCGACGCGCTCAACATCACCGACCTTCCGCGAGCGCGCCCGCGCGTGTCGGCGCTGGCCGCGGCCGCGATCGCGATCCGGGCCGGCGCCGAGCCGATCCTGCAGATGACGAGTCGCGACCGCAACCGCATCGCGCTCGCGTCCGACGCCCTGGGGGCGATCGCGCTCGGCGTCGGCGCCGTGCTCCCGCTCGGAGGCGACCCGATCCCGGACGGCGTCCCCGGGAAGGCGGTCGGCGACCTCGACGCCGGCGGGCTCGTGCAGCTCCTGGTCGACCTCTCGAACGGCCTGCTCCCCGACGGGGCGCAGCTCGACGGGCCGCCGCCGCGCCTGCTCGTCGGGGCGGCGGCGTCGCCGAAGTTCACGCCGGCGGCCTCGCTCGCGGCCAAGATCGCTGCCGGGGCGGCGTTCGTGCAGACCCAGGTCGTGCTCGATGCCGACGCCTTCGGCGAGTGGGTCGACGGCCTGCGTGCCATCTCCGCGCTCGGCGATGCGCCGCTGCTTCCGAGCGTCGTCACGCCGGCGTCGGCGCGGTCGGCCGAGCTCATGAGCGAGTTCGGCGCCCAGGTTGCCCCCGGCGTCGCCGAGCGGGCCGAGGCGGGCGAGGGCGAGGCGGTCGCCCGCGAGATCGTCACCCGGCTCGTCGCGATGCCCGAGGTGCGGGGCGTCCACGTGCTCTCGATCGGGTCGGACTCTTCGGCGGCCGCCCGCCTGGCGGCGTTCGCGCGGGAGGCTGCGGCGGCCTGACGGTTCGGATTGCCAGCCGAGTTAGACGCGTCTAAACTCAGATTTGGCATGGTAAGCGAATCGGCTCAGGACTACCTAAAGGCGATCTGGAAGCTCGAGCGCGCCGGCGACATGTCGACGAGCGCGCTGG
>JBKPMQ010000003.1:0-4609 GCA_046732235.1 Actinomycetota bacterium | reverse complement strand
AGGGCGCGGAGCGGGCGGCGGTGGCCGCCGAGCGCGCCCGCGACGCCGCGCGCGAGAAGGCCGACGAGGCGGCCGCCCGCCATCGCGAGCTCGGGGGCGGCTGATGGTCGTCCATCTCCTCGACGGCACGTACGAGCTCTTCCGCCAGTTCTACGGCCGCCGCCGCGGGCGCGGCGGGGGCGGGCGCTTCGGGGCCGCGGCGGGCGTCCTGCACTCGATCCTGCAGATGGTCGAGACCGGCACGAGCCATATCGGGGTCGCCACCGACCACGTCATCGAGTCCTTCCGCAACGAGCTCTGGCCCGGGTACAAGACCGGCGACGGCGTCGATGCGGCGCTCAAGGCGCAGTTCGGGCCGCTCGAGGAGGGCCTCGCGGCGATGGGCGTGGCGGTGTGGCCGATGGTCGAGCTCGAGGCCGACGATGCCCTCGCGGCCGCCGCCCGCATCGCCGGGGACGACGACGACGTCGAGCAGGTCTGCATCTGGACGCCCGACAAGGATCTGGCCCAGTCCGTGCGCGGAAACCGGGTCGTGCAGGTCGACCGCCGCGCCAACTCGATCCGCAACGTCGACGGCGTCCGCGAGAAGTTCGGGGTCGGCCCCGACGGCATCCCCGACCTGCTCGCGCTGGTCGGCGACAGCGCCGACGGCTACCCCGGCATCCCGGGGATCGGCAAGGTCGGCGCCGCGCGGCTGGTGAACCGGCACGGCCGCATCGAGGACTTCCCACCCGAGGTGCTCGGCGAGCGCCGCGATCTCGCGCTCCTGTTCAAGGATCTGGCGACGCTGCGCAGCGGCGAGGAGCTGTTCGGCCGGGCCGAGGAGCTGCGCTGGCAGGGGCCGACCGGCGACTTCGCCGCCTGGGCCCGGCAGATCGGCGACGACCGCCTGGCCGAGCGGGCCGTCGGCGCCGGGGGTGACAACCGCCGGTGACCGTGCGAACATACGTTCGATGGGCGCGGCGACGATCCTGCATGCCGACCTCGACTCCTTCTATGCCTCCGTCGAGCAGCGCGACGACCCCCGCCTGCGGGGGCGGCCGGTGATCGTCGGCGCCGGGGTCGTCCTCGCCGCGAGCTACGAGGCCAAGGCGCACGGCATCCGCACCGCCATGGGCGGGCGGGTCGCGCGGCGGCTGTGCCCGCATGCCGTCGTCGTCCCGCCGCGCATGTCGGCGTACGCCGAGGCGAGCAAGGCCGTCTACCGCGTGTTCGACGACCACTGCCCGCTGGTGGAGGGGCTCTCCATCGACGAGGCGTTTCTGGACGTGCGCGGCATGGAGCGGATCGCAGGCTCGCCCATCGAGATCGCGGTGCGCCTGCGCCGGGCGGTGCGCGAGCGCGTCGGCCTGCCGATCACCGTCGGCGTCGCCCGGACGAAGTTCCTGGCCAAGGTGGCGAGCGGCGTCGCCAAGCCGGACGGGCTGCTGGTCGTCCCGCCGTCGCGCGAGCTCGCCTTCCTGCACCCGCTCCCGGTCGAGGCGCTGTGGGGCGTCGGGCCGAAGACGGCGGCCCGGCTGCGCGAGCAGGGGATCGCGACCGTCGCCGAGGTGGCCGGGCTGGGGCAGGGGACGCTCATCGAGATGCTCGGGCGCGCGGCCGGCCGGCACCTGCACGCCCTCGCCCACAACTACGACCCGCGGCCGGTGCAGGCCCGCCGGCGACGGGGCTCGATCGGCTCGCAGCGGGCGCTCGGGCGCAGGCCCCGCTCGCCGGAGGCGATCGACGCCATCCTGGTCGGGCTGGTCGACCGGGTCACGCGCCGCATGCGGGCGGCCGGCCGGATCGGACGGACGGTCGTGCTGCGGTTGCGCTTCGGCGACTTCACCCGCGTGACCCGCTCGCACACGCTCCCGCACGCGACCGCGGAGTCCGAAGCCGTCCTCGTCACCGCGCGCATCCTCCTCGCCGGCGCGATGCCGATGATCGAGGCCCGCGGGCTGACGCTCGTCGGCATCGCGGTCGCGAACCTCACCGACGACCGCGCCGTCCAGCTGCTCCTGCCGTTCGACCGCCGTAATGGCGGCGCGCTCGACTCCGCGGTCGACGCCGTCCGCGAGCGCTACGGCTCGAACGCGATCATGCGCGCCGTCCTGCTCGGCCGCGATCAGGGGCTGACGGTCCCGCTCCTGCCCGACTGATCCTGAGGACGCCCGCGACCCCGCCGGAAATCGGGGTCAGACCCCGAACGGCGGCCGTGACATGTTCGTTGCAGTCACCTGCGGGGTCTGACCCCAGGCGGCGATGAGTTCTGCGCAGGTGTTCGGTCTGACTGACATGACCGTTCAGAAATCGGCGACACGATCGCGCCCCGGACCGCGATACCCTGGGAAGGCCGCGATGCGCCGGACCCGGAGGAAGGTCCGGCGTTCTCGTGCGCGGGTGTCTCGAACCATGGCTCGCATTCGACGCTTTAAGGATGTGCTCTAACCAATGACCGATCCCCACGCACCAACCCTGGAAGAGGAACGCGCGCTGGCGCATACCGGCGGGCTCGCCCGCATGGCCAGTGCGTTCGCCCACCACCCATGGCGCGTCATCTTCGCCTGGCTGGGCATCTTCGTCGCGCTGGGAGGCCTGAACGCCGCCTTCCACGGCACGCTGATCAACGACTTCAACATCCCCGGGTCGGACGTCCAGAAGGCGACCGACCTGATCAAGGCCAAGTTCCCGGTGCAGAAGGGCGCCGCGCTGCGCGTCGTCGTGGCGGCCCCGCCGGGCCAGCGGCTGGACACGCCGGAGCGCAGGGCGGCGATCCAGCAGATGCTGTCGGCAGGGACGGAGTCGCAGAAGTCGCTCGACTTCACCAAGAAGGACGTCACCGCGATCACCAACCCGCTCAAGGGCGGGTCTCACCAGCTCTCGAAGGACGGCCGGATCGCGTTCTTCGACGTCCAGTACGACAAGAACGGGTTCGAGCTGCCCCGCTCCGGCGTCGTCAACACCGAGGACACGCTGCGGTCGATCGGGGAGAAGGCCGGGATCGACGTGCAGTTCACCGGCGAGGCCGAGCAGGGGGACGTCTCGAGCAGCGGGAGCGAGATCATCGGCCTGATCGCGGCGTTCATCGTGCTCATGATCCTGTTCCGGGCGCTCGTACCGACGGCCATCCCGCTGGTCTTCGCCATCACCGCGGTGGCGGGGGCGTTCATGCTGCTCTACCTGGCCGCCCGGCTCACGCACTTCAACACGGTGACCGAGATCCTGGTGCCGATGATCGGCCTGGGAGTCGGCATCGACTACACGCTCTTCATCGTGACCAGGTTCCGCCAGTACCTGCACGACGGCCTCCCACCGCGCGAGGCCGCGGCGGCGGCCGGTGCGACGGCGGGGCGGGCCGTCCTCTTCGCCGGGACGACGGTCGCGATCTCGATCACCGGCCTCGCGTTCATCGGCATCGACTTCATCACGAAGCTCGGATTGGGCAGCGCGCTGGGCGTGCTGACGGCCGTGCTGCTGGCGCAGTCGCTGCTGCCGGCCGTGCTGGCCCTGCTGGGCCACAAGATCGACCGCGGCCGGCTCGGGATGCGCGCCTCCGACGACTCCCGCGAGGGCCAGGCGAAGACGCCCATCGCCGCATGGGGCCGGTTCGTCACCGGGAACGCGAAGGCGATGCTGGCCGTCGCCGTCATCGTTCTGCTCGTGGTCGCCTCGCCGGTGCTGAAGTCGCGGCTGGGCCTGGCGGACGCCGGCACGGCGCCGAAGGGCGAGACGACGCGGCAGGCGTACGACCTGCTCTCGACCGGCTTCGGCCCCGGCTTCACGGAGCCGATCCCGATCGTGGTCGCGCTGAACTCCGACCACGGCGCGGCGGTGAAGCTCGAGAACGCGTTCAAGCAGGTGCCCGGCATCTCCGACGTGGAGGCCCCGATCTACAACGCGAAGACGCCCGCGAAGGCGTCGGTGTCGATCATCAACACCTACTCGAAGTACAAGCCGCAGGACGCGAAGACGGACGACATCGTCTCGACGCTCCGCCACACGACGATCCCCGACACCCTCAAGGGCTCGACGGCGGTCGCCTACGTGTCGGGCTCGAACGCGGCCTTCACCGACATCGGCAACCGGATCTTCTCCCGGGCGCCGTGGTTCCTGCTCTACATCATCGGAATCACGTTCCTCGTGATGGCGATGGCGTTCCGCTCGCTGGTGGTCGCCGTCAAGGCGGCCCTCACGACCCTCGCCTCGGCGGTGGTCGGCTTCGGCGCCCTCACGTTCGTGATCCAGCTCGGCCACGGCATGGGGGTCATCGGCCTCGACCGTACCGGGCCGATCGAGAGCTTCGTGCCGCCGATCGCCTTCGCGATCCTGTTCGGCCTCTCGATGGACTACGAGGTGTTCCTGATGAGCCGGATCCGCGAGGAGCACGTGCACGGCAGCACCACGTTCCAGTCGGTGCGGGACGGCATGGCGGGCGTGGGCCGGGTGATCGTGGCCGCGGCCTTCATCATGTCGTCGGTGTTCTTCGCGTTCCTGCTGAACCCCGACCGCGTGTCGAAGGAGTTCGGCCTGCTGCTCGGCGTCGCCATCCTGACGGATGCCCTCGTCGTGCGCATGACGCTCGTACCGGCGCTGCTCTCGGTGCTCGGCGAGCGCTCCTGGACGATCC
>JBKPMQ010000002.1:0-8761 GCA_046732235.1 Actinomycetota bacterium | reverse complement strand
CCCGTGGCCTCGAGCCGGTCGCGGCGTGCGACTGGCGCCGGGCTGTCCCGCTCACGCTCTACCGGGTGGTCGGGGGCGGGTGAGCCGCGGCCTCCCGTCGGGTACGCTTGCTCTGCCGTGGCCGCAGTCGCCGAGACATCCGCAACCAGGGCCGTGCTCGACCGGGCGCTCTCCGGCGAGCGCATCAGCGACGAGGACGCCGCGACGCTGCTGCGCTCGCGCGACCTGGTCGCCGTCGGCCGGGCGGCGCACGAGCTCCGCAACCGGGCGGCCGAGCCGGGCGTGGTCACGTTCATCGTCGACCGCAATCTGAACTACTCCAACGTCTGCTACACCGACTGCTCGTTCTGCGCCTTCTACCGCCGGCCGGGCGACATGCGGGAGGGCTACGTGCTGCCGCGGGCGGTGATCTTCAAGAAGATCGAGGAGACGCTCGCGCTGGGCGGGACGGCGCTGCTCATGCAGGGCGGCCACAACCCGGATCTGGGCCTCGACTGGTACGAGGACCTGTTCCGGTCGATCAAGGCCCGCTACCCGATCCACCTGCATGCGCTCTCGCCGAGCGAGGTGCAGCACATCGCCCGCAAGGCGAAGCTGACCCCGTCGGAGACGCTGGGGCGGCTGCGGGACGCCGGGCTCGACTCGCTTCCCGGCGGCGGCGCTGAGATCCTCGTCGACCGGGTGCGGAAGGTCATCTCGCCGAAGAAGACCACCTCCGACGAGTGGCTGCAGATCATGCGCGCCGCCCACCGGCTGGGGATGAGCACGACCGCGACGATGATGTGGGGCCACGTCGAGACGCTCGAGGAGCGGGTCGAGCACATGCGCCGCATTCGCGAGCTCCAGGACGAGCTGCACGGATTCCGAGCGTTCATCTCGTGGACGTACCAGCCCGACCACACGGCGCTCGCGCCGCAGGTGACGTGGACGCCGACGAGCTTCGACTACCTGCTGATGCAGGCGGTGAGCCGGATCTACCTCGACAACGTCGAGCACATCCAGTCGTCGTGGGTGACGCAGGGCATGAAGATCGGCCAGGTCGCGCTCGCGTTCGGCGCCGACGACATGGGGTCGATCATGATCGAGGAGAACGTCGTGTCGGCGGCCGGCACCACCCACCGGGCATCGACCGAGGACTTCGTCCACACGATCCGAAACGCGGGCTACCGCGCCCGCCAGCGGGACACGCTCTACCGCACCGTCCGCGACCACGCCGCCTGAGCCGGCCGTGAAGGTCACCGTCACCGGCACCTGTCCGGCGCCGCCGGAGATCGTGTGGGAGTGGATCGCCGACCCGCACAAGCACGTGCGCATGCTGCCCGACGAGGTGCGCGGCGGGAAGGTGCTCGAGAACGGCGACATCGCCTGCGAGATCACCGCGATGGGGCGGGCCGAGCACATGGTCGTCCGGGTGGTGGAGACCGATCCGCCACGCCGGCTGGTCGAGCGCCGGGTGGACGGGAACCGGGAGGGCATGTCGGTGTTCGAGCTCGAGCCCGAGGGAGACCACGCGACCCGGGTGACGCTCACCTCCGACGTCGAGCTGCCCCGGCTGCTCGCGACAGTGGCGTCGGGGCCGGTGCGAAACGCGCTCGCCGCCCAGCTCCGCAACCTTGCGGCCCTGGTCGCGGCGGGCGAGTAGCACCGCCGGCGCCGCGTGCGACGCCTGCTCAGACACCGCGACGCCCGCCTCCTCGTGGTCGGGCAGACGCTGTCGGTGTTCGGCGACCGGGCGATGTTCCTCGCCCTCGGCGTGTGGGTGAAGGAGCTCACCGGCTCGAGCGCCGCCGCCGGCCTTGTCTTCTTCGCCTACACGGCCCCGGGGCTCATCTCGCCGCTCTACGGCGCCGTCGTCGACCGGGTGCGGGCCCGGCTCCTCATGATCGGCCTGAACGTGGCGGGCGCCGTCGTGCTCGTGCCGCTCGTGGGCGTTCACGGCCGCGGGCAGCTGTGGATGATCTACGTGGTGACGCTCGTCTACGGCGCCATCGCCTGGATGTTCTACTCGGCCCAGTCGGCGTACCTGACCCGGCTGCTGCCGCCCGAGCTCCTCGGCGACGCGAACGCGACCCTGCAGGCGACCGGCGAGGGCATGCGACTGTTCGCACCGCTCGCCGGCGCCGGGCTCTTCGCCGCGTTCGGCGGGCCGACGGTGGCCGCGCTCGACGCGGCCACGTTCGTCGTCGCGGCGCTCGCGCTCGTCGCTGTGCGCCACCGGGAGCTGCGGCCGGTCCCCTCCGAGCACCATCTGCGCGCCCAGGTCGCCGCCGGCGCGCGCCACATCGCCGCCTCGCCCGGGCTGTCCCGGATCCTGACGGCGACCGCGGTCGTGATGCTGGTGGTCGGGTTCACGGAGACGCTCGTCTTCTCGGTCATCCAGCACAGCCTGCACCGGTCGCCCGCCTTCTTCGGCGTGCTCAGCTCGGCCCAGGGGCTGGGAGCCGTCGGCGGAGGCATCGTCGCGGGCCTGATGCTGCGCCGCCACGGGGACGGCCGCGTGATGGGGCTCGGCATGCTGCTCTTCGCGGCCGGGGCGGCCTCGATGCTCGTCCCGCGCGTCGGCGTCGTCCTCGTCGGCTTCGTCGTCGCCGGGTGCGGCGTGTCGTGGGCCGTCGTCGGCTACACCACGGCCGTCCAGCTGCGCACGCCGGCCGCGCTGCAGGGACGGGTGAGCTCGGCCGCCGACGTGCTGGTCGGCGTTCCCCAGACGATCTCGATCGCGCTCGGGGCCGGCCTGATCGGGATCGTCGACTACCGCATGCTGATCGTGGTCATGGCGGCGGTCACCGTCGCCTGCGGCGCCTACCTCGCGACCGTGCATTTGCCGCCTCCAAGAGACGGGCTCGTGCCCGCGACCGAGGCTCGTTAACCTCCCGCGGATGGAATCGGTCACCCACCATCTTCAGACGTTCATCGCCGACCACGGCCTGGAGGCCGTGTTCGTGCTGATGGTGCTCGAGAGCGCCTGCATCCCGGTGCCGAGCGAGGTGACGATGATCTACGCCGGCTACCTGGTCTCGCAGGGAAGCATGAGCTTCGCCGCCGCGGTGATCGTCGGCACGATCGCGAACCTGGTCGGCTCGCTGATCGCCTGGGCGGCGGGCGCCTACGGCGTGGACGCCTGGCTGATGCGCACCGAGCACAACCGCCGCCGGGTGGCGCGGGCGCACGAGTGGTTCGAGCGCTACGGCACGCCCACGGTGTTCTTCGCCCGGCTGCTCCCGATCATCCGCACCTTCATCTCGCTCCCCGCCGGTGTGGCCCGGATGCCGCTCCTGCGCTTCTCCGTCCTGACCGTGCTGGGGACGGTGCCGTGGTGCATCATGCTGGTCGCGATCGGCGACGTGGCGGGCAACAAGTGGGACGAGTGGCACCGCCGCTTCGGCTATCTCGACTACGTCGTCGTGGCGGCGGCGATCGTCCTCGTGGCCTGGCTGGTACTGCGCCAGCGCCGCACAGCCCGCCAGTAAAGTGGTCGGATGCCTGTCCCCCTCATGGACATCCGCGGGCAGTACGCCGGCCTCCTCGACGAGGTCAAGCGCAGCGTCTGCGAGGTGATCGACTCGGGCCGCTTCATCCTCGGCCCGAACATGCGCGCGCTCGAGGAGGAGGTCGCCTCGGCCACCGGCGCCTGCCACGCCGTCGCGGTCGCGAACGGCACCGATGCGCTCGTCCTCAGCCTCGAGGCGCTCGGCATCGGCGCCGGCGACGAGGTCATCACGACCGCCTACACGTTCTACGCCACCGCCGAGGCGATCGCCCGGGTGGGCGCGACGCCGGTGTTCGCCGACGTCGATCCGCGCACGTTCAACCTCGACCCCCAGGCCGTCGAGGCGGCGGTCACGGAGCGCACCCGCGCGATCGTGGCCGTGCACGTGTACGGCGGGCCGGCCGACATGCCGGGCCTGCGCGAGGTGGCCGGTCGGCACGGGCTGGCCGTGATCGAGGACGCCGCCCAGGCGTTCGGCGCCAGCCTGAACGGGCGCGGCGCCGGCAGCTTCGGCGACCTGGCCACATTCTCGTTCTTCCCCACCAAGAACTTCCCCGCCTTCGGCGACGCCGGCATGGTCGTGTCCGGGAGCGCCGACCTGGCGGAGCGCGTGCGGCTCCTGCGCTTCCACGGGTCGCGCGAGAAGCGCCGCTTCGAGCTCGTCGGAACGAACTCGCGCATGGACGAGATCCAAGCCGCGGTGCTGCGCCGCTTCCTGCCCGAGGTGGCCGGCTGGAATGCCGCCCGGCGGGCCGTCGCCGCCCGCTACCGCGATCTCGGGCTCGGCGAGCTCGTGGAGCTCCCGGGCGCGGGCACCGGCGCCGAGCACGTCTACCACCTGTACGTCGTGCGCGCCGCCGCGCGGGACGGGCTGGCGCGCGCGCTCTCCGAGGCCGGGATCGGCTGCCGGGCCTACTACGACATCCCGCTCCACCTCCAGCCGGTATTCGCCCACCTGGGCTACCGGCGCGGCGATCTGCCCGAGACCGAGCGCGCCGCCGACGAGGGCCTGGCGCTGCCGATGTTCCCGACGCTCGACGAGGCGGCCCAGACCGAGGTCGTCATGGCGGTGCGCGCGGCGGCGCTGGCCGCGGCGTAGCTCCCCGCCCCCGTGCGCGTCTGGGTCGACCTCACGAACTCCCCCCACGCGGTCATCTTCGCCCCGCTCGTGCGGCGGATGCAGGCCCGCGGGGACGACGTGTCGGTCACGGCCCGGGCGTACGCGCAGACGCTCGAGCTGCTCGAGCTGCACGGCATCGAGCACACCGTCATCGGCCATCACGGGGGCGGCTCCCGCGCCGGCAAGGCCCGTGCGGCCGGCGACCGGGTGCGGGCGATGGTGAGGTTCGGCAGGTCACGGCGGTTCGATGTCGCCATCGCCCACGGCTCCACCGACCTGCCGATGGCCTGCCGGCTGCTGCGCGTGCCGAACACGACGATGTTCGACTACGAGTTCGCGACCCTCCAGCACTCGCTCAACTGCCGCCTGGCGAACCGCGTGCTCGTCCCCGATGCCATCCCGCCGCGGCGGCTGCGCCGCTTCGGCGCCCGTCCGCCGCGCCTCGTGCGCTACCCGGGGCTCAAGGAGGAGTACTACCTGGCCGGGTTCGAGCCCGACCCCGAGGTGCCGCGGCGGCTCGGCCTGGACGGGAGCCGCATCGGCGTCGTCCTGCGGCCGCCGGCCGACGTCGCGCTCTACCACCGCTTCGAGAACCCGCTCTTCGACGCCGTCCTGGAGCGGATCGGCCGCCGCGACGACGTGGCCGCGGTCGTGCTGCCGCGCACCCCGGAGCAGGGCGCGCGCATCCGGGCGCTCGAGCTGCGGTCCGTCGTCGTCCCCGAGCACGCGGTGGACGGCGGCAGCCTCGTCAGCGGCGCCGACCTGGTCGTGAGCGCAGGGGGCACGATGAACCGAGAGGCGGTCGTCCTCGGGACGCCGGTCTACACGACGTTCGCCGGCCGGCTCGGGGGCGTGGACGAGCGGCTGGTGGCCGAGGGGCGGCTGCGGCCGCTCGTGTCGGCCGAGGACGTCATCGTGGAGCGCAAGCCGGCCGGGAGCGCCGTGCGGAGGCGCCGCGACCCCGACCACCTGCTCGCCCTCGCGCTGACCGGCCTGGCGAAGACGTAGGCGGGGCCGGGACCCGTTCCGGGGGGCCTGGCCCCTCTCGAGGGATAAGATGACCTTATGGATCTGCGCCAGCTGCAGACCTTTGTCGAGGTCGTCGAGCGGGGCTCGTTCTCCGCGGCCGCAGACGCGCTCGGAGTGACCCAGCCGGCCGTGAGCCAGCAGATCCAGACACTCGAGCGGATGCTCGGCGAGCCGCTGATCGACCGCTCCGGGCGCCGCGCTGCGCCGACGGACCGGGGCGAGGTGCTCCACCGGTACGCCCTGCGGATGCTCGCCCTCCGCGACGAGCTCGCCCGCGATCTGGCCCAGGACTCCGACCAGCCCACCGGCCACCTGATCGTGGGCGCGTCCACGGGGCCGGGGGAGCACGTGCTGCCGCAGCTCCTGGGCGGCTTCAGGGCGGCTCACCCGCGGGTCGAGGTGACGCTTCGGGTCGACGCGACCGGGTCGGTCATCGACCGCGTGCTCGACCGCGACCTCGAGCTCGGCGTCGTCGGCGCCCGCCGCAGCCACCGCGCGCTCGAGTTCGAGCCCTTCCTGCGCGACCGGGTCGTGCTGGCCGTCCCCGCCGGCCATCACTTCGCCGGCCGGTCGGTGAGCCTGGACGAGCTGGTGGCCGAGCCTCAGGTCGTCATGCAGCCCGGCGCGGGCATCCGCAGCGTGATCGAGGACGAGCTGCGCGAGGCCGGGGTGCGCATCCGCGACCTGAACGTGGCGATGGAGGCCGGCCTGCAGGAGTCGGCCAAGTCGGCGGTCGAGGCCGGCTACGGCGTGTGCTTCTTCTCCTCGCTTGCCGTCCAGAAGGAGCTCCGGCTGGGGACGCTCGCGACGGCGGAGGTGGCGGGGCTCGACCCGGCCCGGGACTTCTACTCGGTGCGCCTGGCGACGCGCAGCCGGCGGCGGCTCACGGACGCGTTCCTGGCGTGGTGCCGCGAGCGGCTCGCGGCCGACTTCGCGCCCGCGCTGGGCTGAGCGTCACCCGGCGCTGCCGCGCCAGTCGTCCAGATCGGTCCAGAAGCTCGACCGCAGCGCGCTGGCCAGCCGGTCGTCCGTGTGGGCCGCGTTGAAGACGTTGTGGGCGGTGTCGGCGCACACCTCGATCTCGCTCAGCCGCACGGACCCGAGCGCAAGCACGATGTCGTGTGGGAGCTGGAGCTCGTCGGCGGTGTAGTGCTTGAAGTGCAGGTCGGGCGCGCGGTCGAGCAGCTCCGGCCAGTCGGGGCAGGTGCGCGTCGCCATCGCCGCAGTCTATGCCCGGGCGCGCTGCGAGCGCAGGCTCAGCGCCTCCCATGCCAGAGCCAGGCCGACGCCCACGATCAGCCCCACCATGGCGGCGATCACGAGCGAGCTGCGCCGCGTCGCCGCGCTCACCTTGCGGCCCGTCGCGCGGGAGATGAACTGCGCCGACTCGATGTCCCTCGTGGCCACCAGGGTGACCTGGTCGTTCGTCAGGTTGAGCGTGAGTGTCCCGATCTGGGTGGCGGCCGCCGACAGGTCGCTCACGAGCGGTGACGACGCCGCCACCTTGTCGAGCGGCTGCGCCGACGAGGCGTCGATGGCGGCCAGGTTCGCACGGGCCCGCCGCTGCACCTCGAGCAGCCTCTGCATCTGGGCCTTTTCGGATTTCACGCGCTGGGCGATGAGGCTCGTCTTCAGGCTCGTGTAGCGGTTGGCGTAGTCGATCAGCGACTGGGCCAGGGAGTTCGCGACCGTCTGCACCTTCGCACGCGTCCACGGCCCCTCGACGGTGATCGTGATCGTCGGCGGGCCGCCGCCGGTCGAGGCCTTCCCGCCACCGCTCGCGCCGGACGGCGACGCCGACAGCACGCTCACGTGCTTGCGCAGGCTGCTGTGGTCGATGCCCGCAGTCTTGGCCGCCTTGGCGATCTGCTGCGGCGCCGTGACGTACTGGATCGAGATCTGCGGGTTCGAGAGCGGCGTCGACGTCAGCACCGAGGCGCCTCCGGGTGTGAACGGCTGCCCCAGGTACACGGACGCCGTCGCGGAGGACTGCTTCGTCGCCCCGCTCACGCCGTGGAGAAAGACCAGCGCCACCGCCGCCACGATCGCCAGGACGACGACGTACCAGCGCCGTGCGGCACGCCGGAAATACTCGGTTACCCGCACCTCGCCGGCGGGCTGCGGGGGCGGGGGTGCGGACACGGCCCGGTAGTCTAGTCAGCCCCATTGGAGCAAGCTTTGGTCACCCGTCCTCTGCGCGTGGCGCTCGTGGACCCGTCCGGATACTCCCGTCCGTACGACCACGAGCTCGCGCGCGCCCTCGCCGAGCGCGGCCACGAGGTCACCCTGTGGACGTCCGCATTTGTGCACGGCGCCGCTCCGCAGCCGGCCGGATACGCCGTCCGCGAGCACTTCTACCGCCGCAGCAACGGGCTGCGCGTGGGCGCCCGCGTCCGCCCCGCGGCGAAGGCGGCGGAGCACCTGGACGACCTCCGCCGCCTGCGCGCATACCTGCGCCGCGAGCGGCCCGACGCCGTCCACGTACAGTGGTCCGTCCTGCGCCCGGTGGAGCGCCGCGTCTACCGGCGCCTGCACGCGTCCGGGATACCGGTGGTCTTCACCGCGCACGATCCCGTCCCGAACGTCGGCGGCGCCGCCCGGCGGCGGTCGGTGGCCGCGACGGCGCGGGCGTTCGCCCGGGTGATCTGCCACAGCGACTGGGGCCGCCGCGCCCTCGTCGAGCGCTGCGGCGTCGATCCCGCCCGGGTGCGGGTGATCCCCCACGGCGCGTTCGGCTACCTGACCGAGCTCGACCCGGCCGCTCCGCCGGCCGATCCGAGTGGCCCGCTGGCCGTCGCGCCGGGCCTGATCAGGCCCTACAAGGGCACCGACGTCCTGCTCGCGGCCTGGCCGCAGGTGCGTACGGACGTCCCCGGCGCGACGCTGCTCCTCGCGGGCCGGCCGATGATGGACATCTCCGCGCTTCCGACCGCCCAGGCGGGGGTCGTGTTCCTGCCCCGCTATCTCTCGGACGCCGAGCTTGCGGCCGCCCTGCGCCGGGCCGACGCGGTCGTCCTGCCCTACCGCCGCATCGACAACTCCGGCGTGCTCGCCGCGGCGCTCGCCTTCGCCGCGCCGCTCGTGATGAGCGACGTCGGCGGCTTTGGCGAGCTCCACCGCAG
>JBKPMQ010000001.1:0-8183 GCA_046732235.1 Actinomycetota bacterium | reverse complement strand
AGAGCCATGATCGTTGCGAGCAGCAGAAACGTGCCGAGGCCCTCCGCCACCACCGCCTGCGTATTCGTGAACCCCGCACCCACCACTGTGCCACCCGATACATTGAGGTCACTTGCGTGCGACCCGAAGATCGCGTTGATGAGGACCGCTCCCGCAAGCGCCCCTGCAAGCTGCGCGACTGAATAGGGAATGACCTCCGCCCAGGGGAAGCGGCGGACCGCCGCGAGCGAGAACGTGACTGCGGGGTTGATGTGGGCGCCTGAGGTCGTGCCGAACATGTAGACCACGGCAGCGATCACCAGCGCGAATGACAGCCCGATGATGCCGAGTCCGGCATAGTCGAGGCGGCCCTGTCCCACCTCCAGCGCCGCAACGACCGCCCCGGCACCGAATATCACGAGCAACGCCGTGCCGACGAACTCGGCAAGCAGGCGGCGTCCGAGATCGGCCGTCACGACTCCCTCGCCGGACTCGCGTGGAAGGCACTCTTCGCCATACCCCCCAGCGTCGTCCGCCTCGAAAGTCTTACCCCCGAGATCCACATTCCGAGTCTCCAGGAGCTTGGCCGCAACGCTCCGGTCTCGGCGTGTCGAGCAAGCTTTGAGTCTGTGCGACCATACGACGGATGCGCCGCCATCCCGCTCTGACTCCGCTCTCCCACGACCACCACCATGGCCTTGTGGTCGCTCGCCGGCTGCGCCGGGCGGTCTCAGAGGAGGAGCGCCTGCGGGCGGCGGAGACGTTCGTGCGCTTCATCGACAGAGAGGGCGGTGACCATTTCCGCGCGGAGGAGGATGTCCTGTTCCCGCTCGTGGTGGCATCGCTCGACGAGTCGGCGGAGCTCGTGGGCCGAGCTACCCGGGATCACATCCGCTTACGGACGAGCGCCGTTCGTTTGCAGCAGTCGCCGGGCCCGCCGGACGTGGAGGTACTGCGGGCGCTCGGCGAGCGACTGGACGCGCATATCCGGCTTGAGGAGCGTGAGCTCTTCCCTCTGGCGGAGCGGGTCGTGCCCGAGGCGGAGCTCCGGGCGTTGAATTTCGCGGAACGGGTGCGTTCGGCGGCTGGAGTCGAAGTCACCTCCCTGGACCAGCCGGGCGAGGGAACGCTGTGGTCGATCGCCAGCGCCGATCTGAACGCCAACGTCCTGGCGTGGCCCGCCGGCGGCGGGGTTCCCGAGCATACGAATTCCGAGCGCGACGTCCTCCTGGTGGTCGTCGCCGGCGGTGGCACCCTCCTGATCGACGGCCGCCCGCTCATACTTCGCGCGCCTCAAGTCCTGCTGATCCCACGAGGTGCATCGCGTGGAATCACGGCCGGGCCAGAGGGGTTGCGCTACGTCTCTGCCCACCTGCGTCGTGACGGCCTCGTCAAGCTGCGACCGCCGAGCCCGGAAGGTGCGATCGCGAGGGCCGAGTCTGACGGAGACCAGGCGCCCGTCGACCGGCTCGGGCCGTCCGGCGTCTCGCGCGAGCGTGCGCGCTCGACGATTGGCCGCGCGACCTCGCTCCCAGCCACGAGCTGCGGTCATCCTGGCGGGCATCCTCCGTCGCCGACGTCGGCTGAGTGACAGGCGGAATCGGCATCAGACTTCTCCCGCCGGCACCTCGAGCCGAACCTCGACGCCTCCGCCGGGGCCATCCTTGATCGCCAGCGCCCCGCCGACGAGCAATGCCCGCTCGCGCATCCCGCGTAGCCCGCCGTGGCCGTTGCCGGTCGCCCTCTCGCCCATGCCCTGCCCGTCGTCGGCGACCCGGAGGACAACGCTTCCTGCGCCTGGCTCGAGCGTGAGCTCCACCTGGGACGCCGCGGCGTGGCGGGCGACGTTCGTCAGGCTCTCCTGGGCGACCCGGTAGACGGCGAGCTCCGCTTCATCAGACAGGGTGGGCAGGTCCTCGGCGAAGCGGCGCCTGACCGTCACACCGCTCTGGTCGGTGAACCTGCGCGACAGCTCCGTGAGCGCGCTTCTCAGGCCCAGTTGCTCGAGCATTTCAGGCCGAAGCTCCTGCGCGATCCGGCGAACCTCCTCCAGCGCCTGCCGCACTGCCAGCTTCGCGTCCTCGACAGCACGGCGGCGATCGTCGGCGTCGGCACCCGTGAGGAAGTCGAGTTCGAGCAGCACCCCGGTGAGGGCCTGCCCGACCTCGTCATGCAGGCCGCGCGCGATCCGCAGCCTCTCCGCCTCCTGCGCCCGCAGTGCGCGCCTCCCGCTTTCGCGCCGCTCGACCTCGAGTCGCTCGAGCATCTGATTGAACGCTCGTACCAACTCGGCGGCCTCGACGCCGCCGCGCTCGACGAGGCGCTGGCCCGGCCGCAGGAGATCGACCGTGCGCATTCCCTCGATCAACCGGCGCATCGGCAGGAGCGTATGCCGCAGGAGCAGGAGATTCGCCGCGAGCATCAGGATCAATCCGAAGGACAGCAAGACCGCCTCGACGAACGCGATCGGCGCGTGGATCGTCACCGGAGTCAGTGCGAGCACCAGCGTCGCAATCACGAGCAGGGTGGCGTTGATCGCGAAAACCCGCCAGAGCAGCGGTAGCTGTGAGAAGCGCATCAGACGTCCGAATCCCTCAGGGAGTTCTAGCGCGCGACCTCCCTCGACACCCACCGCCGGCCGGCGACCGCGGCGCCTTGGAGTCGACGGTCGCGCCACGACAACCGGGATGTGCGCGGCTCCTCGAGCTCGCGAGCGGGCGTGCTCCGGAGTACCGCCCTTGTAAGCCAAACGGTCGGCAGCGGGGTGAGGCCGTGCCCGAGCGTCCATGGGCGGTCCGGCCGTAAGGGTGGCGGCGGCCCGTTTCCCTCGCAGCCGCCGTCGCCGTCTGGAGTCGGAGCGCGCACTATCGGCTGCCCGGCTGGTTGCGACAAAGTTCGCGGCGCGTATCGTGGTTATGCACGTGGTCGAGCTGGTTTCCAGTGCTCACGAAGGACGGCGGCCGTTGCACGCAGACGAATACGCGCACGACACGCACCCGCGCGAACTCGTGGCCCAACTTCGCGCCGATGGGTTCGAAGCTGATCTCGATACGTATACGACCTCGCTTGGCGACCCCGCCACCACCCTGGCTGCCGCGGCCCGCGACCGTTCGTCGGCGTCCTCGCCGAGAGTGTCGTTCAGCGACTGCTGCACCGAGCGCCATGCCCGGTGCTGGTGGTGACTCCACAAACTCGCCCTGAAAATGCCGTAATGTCCTGACGACGCGATTGTATGCCTGGCGGCGATCGGAGTACGCGCCCGGCGGCGACCCGACGGACGGCACGGTAGCTCGAATCGACCCGTCGATCGGAGCGAGGGTTGCACTTCCGAAACATGTGGCATGGCTCGGCTGGAGTAACATGCGCATCAGAGGAGAGCCGAGTTGGTTTCGGAAGGAGGACTGACCTTCGGTGCCCGGTGTCGCCGTGAAGCGTGCCTACGAGCCCGCCCGGGAGGATGACGGCTATCGGGTGCTCATCGACCGGATCTGGCCGCGGGGCGTGTCGAAGGAGCAGGCTCGTCTAGACGAGTGGGCACGCGAGTTGGCGCCGAGCACGGAGCTTCGGCGCTGGTTCGGGCACGATCCTGAGCGGTTCGAGGAGTTCCGTCGCCGTTACCGTGAGGAGCTCGCCGCGGAGGGTGAGAAGCTCGACGAGCTGCGCCACCGAGCCAGCTCTGGGACGGTGACACTTGTCTACGGCGCGCGGGACAGCGAGCACAACGACGCCGTGGTGCTCGCCGAGCTGCTCCGCGCTGAAGAGGGATTGCGGTGACGGTAGCGACAACCTGGCGACGGGGGCCGAGGGGCAAGTGCGCGAATGGCGAAGCGACGTCGTCTCCCGCGTCTCTTCCGAGCTCCGGCTGGGGCACGTGATGTTCGAGGCCACCGGCCGGACGGCTTCTCCTGGTATGTCAAGAGCCTGGCATCGACGTCGACCAGGTCGTCGACCACTCGCAGATCGTCCAGCTCGTGCGCCTACAAGCTGGACTGTGGGGCACTCCACGACCCAGCTCGAGTGCCTCTGCGAGCTGGGCTGTGGTGGGTGAAGGAGGCCTTGCCGGGTGCCCTACTTACCAGGGCCGCGCCGGGAGCGCTCCGGATCTGCGGGCGGGCACGACCGCCAGGGCCAGGCGGCCGAAGGTCAGCGCAGCGAGCATCAGACCGAAGTCGCGCAGGGCGATGTCGTAGTACTGTGGCGCGTCGTTGGTCAGCAGATTGATCACGATTCCGAACAACCAGCCGGCGACGACGAACGCGCCGATCCTCGGAGCCACCGCCACGAGCAGTCCGGCCGCGATCTCGACGGCGCCCACGAAGTACATGAAGTCCTGGCCGCTTCCGGGGACGATGCTATTGATCCACCCGGCGAGATAGTCGGGCCACTGGACACTCCAGTTGAAGAACTTGTCGATACCGAAGAGGATCGGGGCAATCGTGAAGGTGATTCGCAGCAGCCAGAACGCTTGATGGGCGGCGGCGCTCACGTCTAGCTGCCCCAATGCGTTATCCATCCCTCCGTTCGCCGCTGCGGCTGTCGCCCGAGGATTGGAAGTCTCGAGATGGCTTTGAGCCATTTGAACCGTCTCCTTTCAGGGTCGCGACCACAGTGCAAGTGGGCCGCCGTGGAATGAGTCTCTACTTCTCCAGCGTCATCCGGCCGCCGATTCTTACCTTCGCCGCCTCAGCACGGCTGGAGACATTGACGACTCGTCCCCCGGCGCTCGGCCACAACGGGCTACGCCCTCGCCGATAACCGGCCTGGCGATTACGAGGATCTCAGCTGCTTAGCGACGTGAAGCCACCCACGAGCGCTCCGTAGGCGATGTGGGCGGCGAGGCTGACGAGTGGCGTCTGAGGGCCGTAGTTGAGCATGAGGAAGCCGGGCGGCTCGAGTAGCGCGACCGCCGGGGCTGCCGTCGACCGTGTGCCCATGCGCGGATGGATGAGCGGGAGCAGGGTATTCACGAGCGCGGTGCCGGAGAACACGCCGTGCACAAAGCCGAAGATCGCCCCGAGCCACCATCCGCTTTGGCCGATCGCGAGGAACAGGGCGTAGTAGATCAGGGCGAACGCCAGCCCGACCAGAAAGTGGAGGACGTATCCGAGCGCTTTGGCACGGGTCCGATCGCTCGTAAACGCTGTGCCAAGCATGAACGGGAGGTCCATGCGTGTCACGTTGAGCTGATTCCCCGCTCGCAGCGCGGTGGTGAGCACCACCGTTCCGGCGAATCCCCCCGCAATGGCGCCCCAGACGCTCACCGCGCCGTCGCCTCGGCGACCGCGAGCGCTGCGCTTATCAACGCAAGGTGGCTCAGGCCCTGCGGGAAGTTTCCGAGAAAGGCGCCTGTTGCCGGGTCGATCTCCTCGGCGTACAGGCCAACGTCGTTGGCGAGCCCCACGAGTTGGTCCATCAGCGCCACGGCTTCGTCGAGCCGCCGGCTCCGGGCGAGCGCCTCGGCGAGCCAGAACGAACAGGTCAGAAACGCGCCTTCCGATCCCCCGAGACCGTCCTCTCCGGTGTAGCGGCGGACGAACAGTCCGTTCTGAAGTTCGCGGCGCACCGCATCGATCGTCCCCGCCCAGCGGTCGGTCGCGGGGTCGCCGTAGCCGAGGAGGATGCCGAGCAGCAGGCTCGCGTCGAGTTCGTCGGATCCTGCGTGGCGGATGTAGCTTCGCTTCGCGCGTGAGAAGCAGCGCGTCTCGACGAAGTCATGGATCGATTCTCC
This sequence comes from Actinomycetota bacterium, assembly GCA_046732235.1. Classification (GTDB taxonomy): domain Bacteria; phylum Actinomycetota; class Thermoleophilia; order Gaiellales; family JAICJC01; genus JAICJC01. Next base: position 2,476 of record JBKPMQ010000001.1, on the reverse strand, counting down.
TTCGCGAACCCAGCGCTGGACGTGGCCGTCGGGAATGACGCCGCGCTGCGCGAGATCACACGCGCGAGCGAGGGCAACCCAGCACATCATCTTCGACTGGGTGAAGTGCTCCGGCTGGCTTCGCACCTCCCAGATCCCCGCGTCGGAGCAGCGCCACATCCGGCAGACGAGATCCGCCATACCGGCGATGTGCCGAGCGATGTCGTTATCGAGGCGGTACCCGCCGGCGGCGTAAAGCCACGCGGTCTGAAACAGCTCGCCGTACGTGTCGAGTTGGAGCTGCGTGGCGGCGGCATTGCCGGTCCGCACCGGGCGCGACGAGCGATAGCCGCGCAGCCGGAGCACCCGCTCTGGGGCGTGGGCGCCGCCGTTCAGGGAATACAGCACTCGCACACGCGGATGGGTGAGCTGGGATGCGTGCATCAGCCACCAGAAGTATGCGCGCGCGTCCTCCGCACAACCGAGCCCGAGGAAGGCGCCCATCGTGAACGCGGAGTCGCGCACCCAGCAGAAGCGATAGTCCCAGTTGCGCTCTCCGCCGACGTCTTCGGGCAGCGACGTCGTCGCGGCCGCGGCCACCGCCCCAGAGGGCGCATGGACGAGCAGCTTGAGGGCGAGCGCGCTGCGGATTACGGCGTCTCCCCAGGGGCCGTGATAGGCACGGGCCGCGGACCAGCCGGCCCACGCGCCGGCGGTTGCGTCGATCCGCCCCTCCACCTGCTCGCGCGATGAGAACACGAGTGGCTCTTGGTGGGCCATGCTCAGCGCGATCAGCGCCGACTCTCCCGCGCGGATGTCCACGCTTCCCGCGATCGCTCCGCTGTCCGTAGCCGCCTGGTGCGCGTTCCAGCACTGGACGGCGAGCGCGCTGGCGCCCGACGTTGCGACCGGGATGCCGAGCCGCCGTTCAACTCGAGTTGCCGCTTCGGCGTAGCCAAAGCGTGGCTCGATGCGCCAGCTGAGCGAAACGTGGCCCGCAATTCCCTCGACTCGCCGGGCCAGCTCGCGAAACGGTGTCAATCCCGGCCCGCCGAGGGTCATCACATCGACCACCCGCACGATTCCACCTTCGGTGTGGAACGTCGTCTCGAGCACATTCGTGCCCGGCCGGTAGCGGCGCTCGACCTCGAACGGCACGCTCGGGCGCAACTCGAAGCTGCCTCCCCGCTCGGCGTCGAGCAGCGCGCCAAACACGCTCGGCGAGTCGAGGTCGGGCAGACAGAGCCAATCGATCGCCCCATCCCGGGCGACGAGGGCGACCGTGCGCCCGTCTCCGATCGCCGCGTACTCGCGGATCGGCGCGTAGCCGTCCTTCCGCGTTCGCGGCGCGCTGTCATCCAGGTCGCGACCTCTGACGCCTCAGCCCTCGTCGGCTTCGCCGTGCACGGTGATGTCGACGTTACCGCGCAGCGCGTTCGAAACGGGGCAGAGCTCCGCCGCCGTTCCGATGCTGCGTTCGAACCCGGCCCCGTCGAGCGATGGCGCCCGCGCGAGGACGGTGAGCTCGACGCCGGTTATCCGCGGTGCGCCCTCGACCTCGCCGAGCGTGCAGATTGCGGTCACGGTCAACCGCCCGGGCGACACATGATCCTCGCCTAGCACCAACGCCAGAGCCATCGCAAAACAGCTCGCGTGGGCTGCGGCGATCAGCTCCTCCGGGCTGGTCTTGCCGTCCGCCCGCTCGGTACGCGCTGCCCATGTGACCGGGAGTTCGAGCGCGCCGCTCCCACTCGACACCGTGCCGGCGCCGCTCGCGAGCGTTCCCTCCCAAACAACCTGAGCCTGCCGCTGTGCGATCGTCATCGTGTCCCCCTGCTCGAAAATGGCTGCGATAGCGCGCTCCGAAAAAGAAGGCGCCCCTTCTCCGGCGTGATGTGAGACGGAGTGCTTACCGGCCGGCGACCGTGGATATGGGCATCCCGGCTCGTTCAATCTGACGACCTTCCCGAACGGCGCGCCTCCTCGGCCTCCCTCGCCGGCGGTGTCGTCAAGCCGCCTCGAGGCCGGCCTTGAGCTTGCGACGGGCGACGTGAAGGGTCTTGTGGAGAGCGCCGGTCGTCGTGTTCAGTCGCCTTGCGAGACTGTCAGTGGGCACGCCATCGATCGCCAGCGCGATCAAGACCTCGCGCTGGCGCGGGGTCAGGTCCTCTTCGATGCGGCGGGCGAGCGTTTCGGCGAGCTCGTTTGCGACGTAGCGTTCGTGCGGCGATTCGGCGTCCACCGCCCACATCCGCGCGTGCTCGAGGTCGTCCGCACTGGGAAGCTCCCGAGCACGCCCCAGGCGCCTGCGAACCTTGTCCGGCGCCTCGCGCTCCACGAAGCGACGTGCCCAGGTGGTGAAGAGGCTTTCACCGCGAAACTGATCGAGCTTGGCCAGGATCGATACAACGGCGTCATCGGCAGCCTGGACGGCGAGGTCGTCGAGGTCTCTGCCAGATGGGTGGGTCCTGTCTCTTATACACATCTGACGCTGCCG